>JAYSPO010001138.1:0-7543 GCA_043722015.1 Candidatus Kuenenia sp.
GCGGGAGTGGATGGTCGGCCATTTATTTATGGTGCACAACTTGTCAGGGCGTGACGAGCAACGCGCGTGCGCACCGAAATGTGATCATGGTGTGCCAGCGCTGCCACTTGTCACACCCTACAAATCGGCCCGTGAGCATGTTTTCAATGTCGCCATCACGTTCTGCGAGATGAGCCCTAAGAACTCTTCCAAAATCATCTCCGCGTTTTGCCGTTGCGAAATCTCTAACGCTGCAAAATCCCGTCGGCGGAGCGAGACGGCCACATTGGCCGAATCGCACTTGTACCGGAGGGCTGACGCCGCGCCGCTCGCCGCGACAAACGATTCCACCGGCAAGAATTGCCGAACGTCACTGAATACCGCGAAACGGCGTTGAGGATCAAAATGGGCGGAATATTTGCGTTGCGTTGTCCCAGTGAGTTGCAGTAGAAGGATGAAATCACTTCTCCCGAATCCAGACAAGATCAGCCAGCATGTCAAGAAATCCGCGAATTCGCAGAAACCGTCAGTCCGCACAGATCGCCGTGTCTGCCATTGCCGAAATCGTCGAGCCGCGATTGTTGCTGTCGGCGGCACCGATTGCACAACTCGCAGCGGTACCAGGCATTCACGCTGAGGTCGCCACGAAGGAACTGGTGTTCGTCGCGGAGACCTGGAGCAACGGCTTTGAGTCCAGGCCCAGGATCGACGAAATTCGAGTTGTGGGCGACGAAATTCAGGTGTTCTCAACGACTCATTCGCGTCGGAATTGGCCAGGCGAATATTATGCGTTGTTCGATGGGGCTGTCGGTGCCACCAATTTGTCGATGCCCAGCTATGTTGTTCAACTGAAGTCAGACCCAGTCATCCTGAATGTCCCTGATCGGGAATTGAAAGTCGTCTATTTCTTCGCAAACATTGATCAGCCGCAAAGCGATCTCTACAACCTTCGCACTTTTGGCATATCAACGCTGCTCTACCGCCGAGCCGATGCAGATGGCGACAGCGGCTGGTTGACGACAGACGTAGACCCAGGAGCTGGCTCCACGGTTGGCCTGGATTTTACTCCCGCACCAGCCGCGCCGACAGGACTGGTCAGCACTTCAGCGTCAGAGACTTCGAATGAAGTGACATTGTGGTTTGATGAATCGCCGACGTCAGCAATCGCCGGGCAACGGTTCGTACGACAATACAATATCTCGATCCAAAGCAGCAGGCTCGCTTTTTTCGTTCCACTATCGACGGACCTCGTGGTATTCGACAGTCAACGTTTTACAATGACCGACGCCAGCGGAACGGTGAAGACCTTCGGCGGCAGCAAGACGCTTAACTTGCCCGTCGATGTCTACTCCTGGCAAGTGCAGGTTCGGGATCTTCCTCTGTTTCCTGACGGCACAACAGGCGGTAACGCGTTGGCCACGCCATGGTCGGAATTCAGCGAGACCGTTCGTTTCGCCGTTCTGCCACAAGGACAACAGATTCTGCTCGGCCGCACGTTCGCCGACTCATCGACAGGGATCACAACAATCGAGTGGGGCTCGGTCGCTGACGCGGCCAGTTACGAGGTATGGATCAATCGTGTGAGCGATGGCACGATGGTGCTTCACAAGACTGGACTGGGCGGATCTTCATACCAAACGGATGCACTTGATCCGGACAATTATCGAGTCTGGGTGCGCGCGACTCGTGCGAATGGAACAAGAACCAGTTGGAGCAAGTTTGAAGAATTCACGGTCACTCCTCCATACGTGAACATCGCATATTCCTGGACCACGGTCCACGACGCGACTCCGACGATAACATGGACGGCCACCCCTCGCAGCACACAGTACAAAATCTCTCTGATCGACACTGCAAAGGAACAGGCGGCCCAAACGATGCGGTTTGCGTCACCCGAGGCACTTCAGAACGTCATCACTGCTTATACACGCACTGTGGCGGGCTCATCATCATCACATACCGTTGCGACACCACTGGCTGCCGGAAGCTATCGGATTGAGATCACGCTGTCGTATTCCAACGGAAGCACGTCACAAGGAAATGGCTATTTCAATCTTGAACCAGCCGGGTTGCCAATTCCAGTCGCCGGAACAGACAGCGTCCGCTGGAACGCCGAAGACGGTGCTGTGAGCTACGATGTCTGGGTCGCGTACCTTGGCTTTGAAGGATTACCTCCGGAATACACAGTCGTCGCACTGCCGAAATGGAAATTTGCGACTCAGGATGGCGTCACTTCCGGTTCGTACCGTTTGCCGGCAGATGCCCCGGCCGGGAATTATCAAATCTGGCTGCGGTCGAACACGGAATCCGGTGGTCAGACAACCAAAGGGAAATGGACCGTTCCCGCCGATTTAACAAGTGAGGGGCCACTGTTCCGACCGCTCAAGGTCACGGTACAAGGTGAATTATTGACATGGGGATCAGTCCCGGGTGCCAGCGGTTACCTTGTCACAATCTACCCCACAAGTGGATTCGATCCAATTCGCAAATACAATATCGCGGCAACGCAATTCCAGATTGTGGATGAGATCACTGCTGGACCCTATAATATTGCAGTTCAGGCACTGGACAGTTACGGTCACCCTCGTGTTTACCAGGAATCGGTCTCTATTCTGCATGGAACATCGCCGTGGGAATGGGCGTGGAACTGGACGTCGAACTCAAGGTGGAACATCTCGAACGGACCAAACACCGTCTCGTGGGGTGCAATTCCGGATGCGATCAGCTATGACGTCAAGATAATTGATCAGCAAACAGGGGCAACCTTTCTTGAATTGAACAACATTGCAGGAACGCAAACTCCGGTGATTGATCCAATCGGCGGACAAGGGATTGCTGGACACTACACGTTTCAGATTCGTGCCTTGCTGTCCGTGAATGGTCACGAGTTCAAATCGGAATGGACGACCAAGTACATCGAACTTGGTGTCGTTGCTCCCTCGAACATTCAGTTGAATGGGACGACGTTGACTTGGGATGGCCCGGCGGATGCGACGTATTCGGTCACAGTTGCGATGAAAAACGGACGCCTCGATCCGGCTGACCAGATATTCCCCGCCGAAAATCTGAGAATCCTGCCGTATCCCTGGTATTACAATTTTCCCGTTCAATCGACCACCGTTGAGGTATCAGCAAAAAGCGCCGATCTGCAATCGTACATCACGGCACTCTATTCCTTTGACCCGACGGCAACGCTCGTTGTTTCGGTGAAAGCCAATGTGCAGAACCCTGGTGGACCTGCTGGCGACAATCTTTCTGCAATCAGTGATCCGGTAGAATTCACGCTTGCTCATGATTCAATGTGGACCAAGCCGATTATTGAAACCGCCCCGCAGACAAAACCTGCGGCTCCCGGTCTGGTCCCGACTTCCGGGAACACTTTCACGCTTCCACCCATCGGAAATCCTCCGTCTGATGTTGCTCGAACGCACATCTACCGTACACAGAACGGGGCAGCAATCGATCTGGAATATGTCAAGCGATATCAACTTCGTGTGACCGATCTGCAGTCCGGCGTCGTCCGCACATTTGATGATTCGCAGATTCCAGAGCTGCTGCAAATGCAGGATGAAGTTGAATCGCCAGTTTTGAACTACAACTACTACCCCTATTACGGCGTGTTTCCCGGTCCGATCATGGTGTATCAGGCAAACCCTGGATTGGCGGGTTCCCAAAACTCATTGACAACTCAATTGGGCCTCAGTAGCAGCGTCTACAAAGTTGAAGCCCGCGTTCAGTATCTGCCGGTGATCCTGTCCGCGACCACATCGGACCCATACAAGTTTTCACTGACAGACCGGCAGCCGGATCATATCAACGTGGCTGCAACACCATGGTCAGACTGGAGCGTGCCTCTCGAATACACCGTGCTGCCAGATGGCCAGAACATCCTTCCAATTTCAAAGTCGCCTGGCACAATCGATCCGCGTCCGATGTTTGCATGGGGTTCCAACACGCCAAACGCACAGTATGAGCTGTGGATTGAGAATCGAGCCACGAAGCAGCGTGTGATCCACGAAACTCTGACGAATGTTCATCAGTTTCAATCCGCGACAGACTTGCCGACCGGCCAGTATGAATGGTGGGTTCGCATCGTTGGAACCACCGGGCCGCGCCATGGCTGGAGTGCGAAGCAATCGCTGAAAATCTTTGCTCCAGCCATCACGACAAGCGTCGTCGCCGAAACTGTCGATGCAACTCCCGTGGTGTCATGGAATGCCGACAGTGGTGCGCTGTCTTACGTTGTGACCATCACTTCGACGACAACTGGAAAGGTCGTTCATCAGGCCACCGAAGCTGCCGACAAAACATCTCACCGAGTCACCACAATTCTGCCCAACGACAAGTACAACGTCAGCATTCAGGCGATTCTTCCCAACGGGGCTCGCACTGCCCCAGGTGCCGTCAATGCCAGCGGCGGTTTTGTGCTGAAGCGGATGACGGTGGGAGCTGCCCCAAAAGGCGTGACGATCTCGCCGTCCAAAGTCACCTGGCAAGCGGTCGATGCAGCCACTCGGTACGACGTGTGGATCAACTACATCGCCTCGACCGGAAAAACAGAACGCATTCTGCGTCAGGATGCGTTCGAAACCGAACTGCCGCTTTCCGCCAGCCGTCCCGGCGAATATCGAGTCTGGATCCGCGCCATCCGCAACGAAGCCAGTCAGGAATACACTGGTCGCTGGAGCGAAGTCAAAACGCTGCAGGTCAATGCTTCTTCACCAGGTTCCAGCGCCCTGGAAATCATCATGTCGGAACTTGCGATCACCGGCGTGCTGGACGGCATCGCAGCAACGTAGCCATCATCGCTCCGCGTGATGAGCTCTGTGGAGCAAACTTCCACCGACCAACGCCACTCCGCCTCTGCATTCAACAATGCCTGTTCCAAATTTGAGCGTCTCCAAAAATCTGTAGCAGAGTTCGTCAGAACTCTGGTACGTTGCAGCATAATGACTTCGTCCCGAATTCTGACGAATCCTGCTACCAGAACAAGAACTGCTCTGGCACGCAAGCGCCTGATCATGCGGCTACATTGGCGAGCGGCATGCGTCAGCTTGCCGGTACACTGCGATTCGTTCGTATGGGTATCGTCGAGAATCGCATCGTACCGATGGGCTGACGCCGCACCGCTCGCCGGAAGCAACTTCAACACTATTTCTCCTGGCTACGAATGCAGTACACGCGCTTATCGGTGCGAATCAGCAATCGACTTCCGGCAATCGCAGGTGTGGACAGTGTCAGGTCATCTTCGGCCAAACTGTTGGTGTGCAATACTTCCAGGGAGTCCCCCGCCTTAATCACGGAGCAGACTCCGTCTTCATTCAGGCAGAACCATTTGCCATCGTAACTCCAGGGCGACGCCGTGAACTCGCTGCCGCGATTCAGGCGTTCGAATTGAAAGAACGGATGACCGGTTTTCGCATTGAAGCAGCTCACAAGGCCCCGGTCATACAGCACGAACAATCGGCCATCGTTCACGATGGTGCTCGGATTGTATGGTGCGATCGATGTGCTGGACCAGACGATGAACTCATTGCTGGTCTCGCCTTCCGGCAACGTCAGATCTCCTGTCGCACCAGGCTTGATTGCATAGAGTGCCTTCGTCGGATCCAGGACGTAGCCGGAACTCACATACAGCAGACCATCCGCAACGTAAGGCGTTGCAATCGTGATCGACGACATGCCTTTCAATGACCACAGCAACTTTCCCTGAAGATCGTAACTGCGGACGGCACCGGTTCCGGCCGTCACGATTTCCGTGGCTGAATCATGAGTCCAGATGAACGGCGTCGCCCAGTTGCTCTTTTCTTCGCGATCCACTTCCCACAGCTTTTCCCCTGTCCGCTTATCCAGCGCCAGCAGCGTCGAGTGTTCGTCATTGTCGTTGACGTAATACAGCGCATCGCCATGGAGAACCGGTGAAGCAGCCGTGCCCCAGCCGTTGCGAGTTTTCTGCGGGGCAAGTTCGTGTGACCAGACTGCTTCGCCGTTCAAGTCAAAGCAGTAGAGCCCGATGTTGCCGAAGCAAAAGTAGACATGTTCGCCGTCTGTGACGGGCGTTTCAGAAGCATAACTGTTCTTGAGATGAATCGATCCGGTTGGCGTACCGGTGCGAATCGTTTTTTCCCACCGCACTTTGCCGCTTGCCAGATCCAGGCTCAGGACTTTCCATTCGTGCACCGACGTCGGGATTTCCTTCCGGTCGCCCCCAAAATAGAGTCCCTTTTTCAAAGGCTCCGTCGTCCCCGTGTTGACGACTGTCGACAGAAAGATACTGTCACCCCAAACGATCGGGGATCCCCAGCCACGTCCGGGAATGTCGGACTTCCATTCGACGTTGTCTGTCGCTGACCATTGATCGGGCAACCCCGTGTTTCTCGTCACACCCGTTGCGTCAGCCCCGCGAAACTGAGGCCAGTTCGCATCGACGGGCTCTTCGGCCACACACGGAACCACTTCGGTACTCATTGCACAGAACAGAGTACAATAAACAACAATTGCACCAGCGGACCGCAACATCGCTTGCTTTCTTTCGTAAGTCAGGGACTCGCCAGCAAACGGCGAGGCGGATGAACTATACTCTCACGACAAAAGTTTCGCATGGCAGGACGCACTGACTCCGGAAAAATTTGATCGAATGCACAACACCTCTTCATCCGCTGATACTGATCGTGTTACTGATTCTGTGACCGCACCGCCGCAGGCTAAAAGTCCATGGCTGCGATATACTGTCCTTGTCCTGTTCGTGGCAGGGGCGGGGACAGGATTCTGGATGTTTGGCAGTGAGCTGACACTGTCAAAGCTGGCGACTCGTGAAGCCGCGTTTCGACAATATCAAATCGACCATCCGATTCTGATCTATCTGGTCGCGTTCCTGATCTATGTGACGGTGACGGGGTTGTCGCTGCCTGGAGCCACACCCATGTCACTGCTGATGGCATGGCTCTTCGGTTTCGGGCGAGGCGTCATCCTTGTCAGCCTGGGATCGACGGCCGGCGCTACGGTCGCGTTTCTGTTGAGCCGTTATTTGTTTCGGACATCGATCACAAATCGCTTCGGTGACCGGCTGGAGAAATTCAACTCCGCACTGCAGCGTGAAGGCCCATTCTATCTGTTCACGTTGCGATTGATTCCTGCCGTGCCATTTTTTGTGATCAATGCCGTCATGGGCCTGACGCCCATTCGTGTCCGCACGTTCTGGTGGGTCAGTCAGCTCGGGATGCTGCCCGGCACGATGGTGTATGTCTATGCCGGCAGCCGAGTCCCGGATCTGCAAACGCTGGCAGACAAAGGCATCCATGCGATTTTTTCCACCGGTCAGATGGCGCAGATCCTTTCGGCCTTCGCGTTGCTCGGACTTTTTCCGCTGATTCTTCGACGGTTGATGAAGCGGATTTCACGTTCAACTCAGCCATAGCCTGAGGCGCTAGCCGATTTGAACCACCAGATACCGTCGGCTAGCGGTCTGTTGATTTAATTGTAGGGTGCGTGAAGCGGAGCGCAACGCACCATTTGGGGAAAGCGTGAGAAACTGGTGTGTTTCGCTAGCGCTGCACACACCCTA
>JAYSPO010001139.1:0-4113 GCA_043722015.1 Candidatus Kuenenia sp.
ACCGTGAGCTTTCCGTGCGGTCATGAGGGAGGCAATTGGTGAGCGGCATGCGTCAGCTTGCCGGTACAAAAAAGAGATACCGGAGGGCTCACGCCGCTCCGCTCGCCGGACTCATTTCTGGCCGCATGGAGTATAGTCACTTGCATGTGGCTGTGCCGCTGAATGTTGCGGTGGCGAATATTGACGGCACCATCAGTCTTTTCCTGCAGAAAGAAATGACTGTTCTGCCCGCCCGGTGGACAATTCCGGCGGGTGACCTCAAAATGGACCGCCTGACCCAATTCAAATCGCCGTCTTACCACGCAGGAGCTCACAGACGCATGACTCAATCCGGCAGCCAGCATATTCAGAGTTCTCTGAAGGAAACTCGAACCTTTGCCCCACCCGCGACGTTTTCTGCAAGTGCGCATATCAGCAGTGAACAGCAGTATGAAGCGATGTGGCATCGAGCCAAAGATGATCCGGCGGGATTCTGGGGCGAAATGGCTGCGAATCTGGACTGGTTTCGCCGCTGGGACACCGTCATGCAGGGGCACATGCCCGAGACAAAATGGTTTGTAGGAGGCAAGATCAACGCCAGTTACAACTGCATCGATCGACATCTCAAGGGCCCGAATCGCAACAAAGCGGCGATCATCTGGGAAGGTGAACCGGGAGATACCAGGGTTCTCCGCTATCAGGATCTGCATCGTGAAGTCTGCAAGTTCGCCAACGTCCTGAAGAAGCTGGGCGTGCAGACCGGTGACCGCGTCACTTTGTACATGCCCATGATTCCGGAACTGGCGATCGCGATGCTCGCCTGCGCGCGGATCGGGGCCGTGCATTCCATCATCTTCGGAGGCTTCAGTGCCGATGCCGTGGCCGACCGAAACAATGACGCTCAGGCGAAAGTCATCGTCACAGCGGACGGAGGTTGGCGTCGCGGTAAAGAGGTGCCATTGAAAGCCGCCGTTGATGCGAGTATGGATAAATCACCATCGGTGGAAAAAGTTGTCGTCGTGCGCCGTACCGGCGGCGATATCGACATGGTGCCGGACCGCGATTTCTGGTGGCACGAACTGATGGAAGGCATGTCTGCCGATTGTGACCCGGTGCATCTCGACAGCGAACATCCGCTCTTCATTCTGTACACATCCGGCAGTACCGGAAAACCCAAAGGGGTGATGCACACAACCGGCGGTTATCTGTTGGGTACGATGATGACGTCAAAATGGGTCTTCGACCTGAAGGATGACGATACCTATTGGTGTACCGCCGACATCGGCTGGGTCACCGGACACAGTTACATCTGCTACGGCCCGCTGTCCAACGGTGCGACCGTGCTGATGTATGAGGGTGCTCCCAACTGGCCGGATGAAGGTCGTTTCTGGGAGATGATTGAAAAGTACAAAGTCAGTATTTTCTACACAGCCCCTACCGCTATTCGTGCATTCATCAAATGGGGCAACCAGTGGCCGGAAAAATACGACCTGTCGAGTCTGCGGCTGCTGGGTTCGGTCGGGGAACCGATCAACCCGGAGGCATGGATGTGGTATCACCGTGTCATCGGTCAGGAACGCTGTCCGATCGTGGACACATGGTGGCAGACGGAAACCGGTGCCATCATGATCAGTCCACTGCCCGGCGTTACCGCGACGAAGCCCGGCAGTTGTGCTCGGCCGTTGCCCGGTGTCGTACCGGATATCGTTACGCGCGATGGTCAGAGTCTGGGGCCAAACGAAGGCGGCCTGCTGGTCATGCGACAGCCCTGGCCATCGATGCTGCGAACCCTGTACGGCGACCACGACCGCTTCAAAAAAACTTACTTCGCCGACATCCCCGGCTGTTATTTCGCCGGTGACGGGGCGCGGCATGACGAAGACGGCTACATCTGGGTAATGGGGCGTGTCGATGACGTGATCAACGTTGCCGGACATCGCCTGAGCACGATGGAGGTCGAAAGTGCGCTTGTCGCGCATCCGAAAGTTGCGGAAGCGGCGGTCGTCGGATTTCCGCATGAAATCAAAGGCGAAGGTATCTGCTGCTTTGTGTCACTCAAAAGCGGCGACGGCGATGATGACCTCAAGAAGGAATTGATTCAGCACGTCCGCCACACGATCGGCGCACTGGCAACACCGGATCTGATTCGCTTCGCTGCGGCGCTGCCGAAAACCCGCAGCGGAAAAATTATGCGGCGCCTGTTACGCGACGTCGCTGCCGGTCGTGAATCGACTTCGGATACATCGACGCTGGAAGACCTGAACGTGATGGCGAAACTGAGAGCCGATGACGAATGAATGGCAGGGATCAGCGATTCCTGTACCTTGGACATTCTTGTCCGAGACATTACCAGCCAGCGTCCTTTTTTGGACGATCACTGCGCAAAAACTTTCGCATGGTTCCTGGTTTCTGGCTATGCCACGGACATGAATGTCCATCCTACGAGGATTTTTCTCAGCCGTTCCAGTTTTCAAATTGAAAAAATCCGCTCCAGCATCAGTTGAATCCTGCAGTCGCCTTCGAGTGACAAACTGATCTGGTCATCGCTCGTTTGTCTCTCAACAAACTGATCGTGATCGAGTTCAAGAAACTCGATCACCTTCTTGTGCGCATCAATGATCAAGTACCAGCGTACGCCCTGCTGCTGGTATAACTCTTTCTTAGCGGTAAGATCCTTGTGTTGCGTCGAAGGCGACAGGATTTCGGCCACAAGGGCAGGCGTATAGTCGATGTATTTCTTCGGAAGTCCATGACAGAGGACCGAGACGTCCGGTCGCACAACTGTTGAAGAATCGATCCGCCAGTCGGCCTCAGTAATCACCACGCAGTTGCAGCCCTTGTTTTTTCGCAGTTGCTCGCGAATCTCACCAGCAAGTGAAGTCGCAACGTATTGATGCAGCGGCGATGGAGAGGGCGACATGCAGACCGCTACTCCATTCCACAATTCCCAATCACCTTCCCATTGCTCATAATCATCGACGGTATAGCAGGGCGAATAGCGAACAGCGCTGGTTGACATAGAGGGCACCGAACGTGTGAGGTTCAAGAAATTGGGACTGGGATGTGTAAAGTCCGACTGCGATTTTATCCGCACAGTATCCGTTTCGTCGAGTCGAATCCGGGCAACCGCTGAATTCTCGCTGGGCGGAGCCGCGAGATTGAGGTACTCTGACGATCACAACGAATTCCCTCCGTCGCTCCCGTGGCTTTCCACATGACTTCCGCTGCCATGTTCATTTATCCGAAGCATCCGCTCACGGACGAGCAAACCGAACGGCTGCTGGTACTACTCGAAACAATTTGATCCGAATGACCGCCGGTGGCGTTGTCCTGCTCAACAAACCCGGTCGATGGAGTATTTTCATGAATCTTCAACTCAAGAAAAACCTGCTGAGCGTTCTGGCTTTCGTCGGTTTTATCTGGGCCGTGTACCTGATCAATCTGCCGCTGCAGCTCAGCGAATACGATCTCAACCTGTTTGGTCTTCAACCTCGCACGTTGCGCGGGTTGATCGGAATCTTCACGATGCCGTTTCTGCATGACGGACTTAACCACTTGCTGGGCAACACCGTGCCGCTGGTCGTGCTGCTGCTGATGCTGACCTTTACGCGTACGAATCCTCGACGCATCGTCGTTTGTCTGTGTGTTATTTCCGGCGCGATGCTGTGGGTTATTGGTTGGGATCGAGCCCGCGTGCATGTTGGTGCAAGCGGGTTGATATACGCACTCGCGGTTTTTCTCATGGCGGCAGGATACTACGAGCGGAAGGTCATCTCGATCATCGTGGCGCTATTAGTGGCTGTGCTCTATGGTGGCCTGTTTTGGGGTTTACTGCCGACGGCTGGCAGGGATGTATCATGGGACGGACACTTATGGGGCGCGGTCGCAGGCGGCGTTTTTGCTTCACAGACCGTCGGACGACTGGGACGAAGGCAACAACAGCTTGCCACCGGTGCCGAGTCGCCGATGATGTCGGATGTTTCTGCAAATTCAGCAGACGCGGGCTAGAAAAGCCGCGAGATAGCGCGGCCCTGCAGTTGCAGAGCCGATAGCTCTCTTTTGCGAACTTTGCGTTCTCTTGCGGCGTCAAAAACAGGAATTTGGATTCAGTCTGTAGGCCGGACCAAGCGGAGC
>JAYSPO010001140.1:0-1505 GCA_043722015.1 Candidatus Kuenenia sp.
GTGACCATACAGTGTTGATCTGGACGGGTTCTCGACCGTCGGAGTCAACTGGATTGTGGGCTGTGCGAAGTACTTCATTTCTGCTTCTGCAGTGAGTTCGCCGTTCGAATAAAAACGCACCTGCAGCGTCGCCAGCACACGGCTACCGCGAAAATACCGTTTCCTGATCTCTTCAGCCTGGATCGGATCGATTTCGCAGATCCCGGTCAGGTGACCGGTGCTTGGGCTCTTGTATCGCACGTTCATGCCTGCCAGCCAAAGCGATGCTGAGACATCGTCACGGCATTGATGAATGCCAGCCAGAGGCACACCCCTGAATAATGTGGCAAGTGCCAGCCCTCCAGTGTAGTCGGCCGACAACGACACCAGCGCAGCCTGGTGAGTGCCATGCTGATTGGTCGTCGCCTTGTTCAGCGGCAGCAAGGTCTCACAATAGCCATCGTCAACGCGTGTTGCCTGCCAGTCCGACTGCTCAAGTACCGGGACCGACACTCTCAACAGTGACGTCATCAGTTGCGGATTGATGCGCGTCTGATAATCCTGTTCCCAAGTGATTTCTGACCAATGAAGAGTCTGCTGAGTCATCACACGGTATCCTTAGAAGCAACGATTGAGGCGATAATGCCACGTCGCAGAATAAGGATGATTCAGATTTACACAACGCCCAACTATTGAATTTTTGAAATTCAATTCTGAACTTCAAACTTCCTCGAACAAAGGGTAGTGTATATGCCCGCACTATGGGTAGTAGTTTTACTGTTACTTATGTGTCGTGTTTGATGGAGTTGAAATGGCATTCAGGTTCCACTTGCGGATGGCTGGCAGACTCTTCAGGTTGTATCGACACATCCATTTTTTGCAGGTGAGACCACTCAGCAAGATGCTATGCCTGCATTCTGGTTGCCCCACAATCGAAGGCATGGACCAGACTGTCGTTACCCGACAGAATTCGTTGCCGTTGAAAAGTGTCTCCCAATTCCACGAGCTACTGAACGGCCAGTTGAGACTGCGATTCGCGTTGCAGTCTCTCGACGACAGCACGGAGTTCCAGAGCGACAATGTGAGCACCGGCATAGTCTTCGGCTTTCGCCAGAGCATGCAGCTCCTGTCCGATGTCCGTCAATCCGGGCAGGCCTACGGTGCCACCCGTGCCTTTGATCCAGTGCGCGAGTCCGGACAGCGTCGTACCGTTCGAGTCTTCAATTGCGGACATCATTTCCGGAATCGCGTCATGGACTTTTCGCACGAATCTCGTGGCAAAATCACGAAAAACCTGATCCACCGGAAGGGCCATCAACAATCTGGTCCCTTGGGCCTTTTCGCGTTGAGCCGCTGCGAGCGACTTGACCTGATTCGCGGTCGCGGATTGTGCCGTTCGAATTGGCAGTCGTGTCAGTTCGACTGGCACTCCGAGCTGTTCGCCGACACCGCGCAGCAAGCTCGCGATGGAAATGGGCTTTGTCAGATAACCACTGAATCCGATCTCTCGACATCGCTGCTGATCG
>JAYSPO010001141.1:0-1018 GCA_043722015.1 Candidatus Kuenenia sp.
CAAGCACCGGAATTGAGGCTCTGAGGAGTAACGTCATCAGTCCCGGATTTACGCGTGACTGATAGTCCTGGTCCCATGTGATTTCTGAACACGAAAGAGTCTGTTGAGTCATCGAAAGCAATCCTTATGAAGCGACGGTTGAAGGAATCATGCCGAGTCGCAGCATAAGGGGGATCCTGATTAACTCAACGATTGCATTTTTGGATTTCTTTCAGCACGCCTGCATTCTCCTGATGCCGTCAGCCCTTGGGTAGGACCTGCACGCATACACGGTTCGGTACTAAGTCAACGCTGGAAAGCTTTGCGGTTGAACCTAAACAAACATGGAAGGACTTTCGGGTTGTGTCACGCTGATCACTTTTTTTATGAATGCGAAGCGTCGCTGCGAAACAAGTCCTCAGAAGGGCGCGGAATCAAGGGTTTCCCCGGTGGGGAAACGTGCAAGCAACGTTTTGCAGGCATCACTGCCGCATGGGCGAGTCGGTCGATTCAGGCAAACTATCGAACGGCCTGAGTGCATTGCGACTCGCGTTGCAGAGTCCCCACAATTGCCCGGAGCTCAAGTGCCACGCAGCGGGCACCGGCATAGTCTTCGGCTTTCGCCAGAGCATGCAGTTCCTGTCCGATATCCGTCAATCCGGGCAGGCCCACGGTGCCCCCGGTTCCTTTGATCCAGTGCGCGAGTCCTGACAGCGTCGTACCGTTGGAGTCTTCAATTGCGGACATGACTGCCGGAATCGCATCATGGACTTTTCGCACGAATCTCGTGGCAAAATCACGAAAAACCTGATCAACCGGAAGGGCCATCGCCAGTTTGGTCGTGACGGCCGTTTCGCGATCAGACGCCGCGTGCGACTTCACTGGAATCGCGGTCGCGGATTGTGCCATTCGAATTGGCAGTCGTGTCTGTTCCACTGGTACTCCGAGCTGTTCGCCGACACCGCGCAGCAAGCTCGCGATGGAAATGGGCTTTGTCAGATAACCACTGAATCCGATCTCTCGACATCGCTGCTGATCG
>JAYSPO010001142.1:0-6043 GCA_043722015.1 Candidatus Kuenenia sp.
CCGAACCACGCGCAGACGGAGACGCCAACTCAAATCGTTTCAGAAACGCGGGTCGATCACGGCGACCTCCGCGAGTGTAATCACTCCAGAGCGATTCTGCGACGATTTGAGGCACATGCTGATCTTCCAAAGTCAGAAATTCAAACAAGCGCTCAAATAGTCGAACGAGCGAGATTCCGTACCGGCGCTGTTCCTGTTCGTACAACCAATCGGACAACCGCAGCAGGCGCTCGAACGCGGACGTCTGATCATCGATCATCAGCCGCAATGTCGCCGGGAAATTTCCGCTGTTGCCGATCAGGTCCCAGTACCTTGCAAAGCGTCGCAGACGATGAAGTGTGTCAAAGTTCAGCAGGCGATTGCTGAGGATTTCGAAGGGTGGAGACGGACTGTAGATCATCTGCCACTCAGCATCGTGCCGTACAATCGGCGTTCCCTTCAATCGTTTCAGAATGCCGACCTGAATTTCCTGCGGTCGCAGTGCGAACATCCGGTCAAAACCAAGAGCAAAACTTTCCAGAGTTTCACCGGGCAGGCCAACAATCAGATCGGCATGAATATGCACGCCGGAATGATCACGGAGAAATCGGAAATTTTCTTCCAGCTTCGCGTTATCCTGCGGCCGACTGATGAGTTGGCTCACGTCATCGTTGAATGACTGGACGCCAATCTCAAACTGCAGCACACCGGGCGGAAATTTCACAATGAGTTCACGCAGTGATTCCGGCAATCGATCCGGTATCATTTCGAAGTGCAGAAACAAACCCGGTTCACAGCGATCCAGGAAAAACTGCAGGATCGCCCGACTGACACGCAGATTCAGATTGAATGTGCGATCCACGAACTTGAACTGTCGTGCACCGCGATCAAACAACGTCTGCATGGCCGTCAGAAACTGATCCATGTCGAACAGCCGAACGGGAATCTCCAAAGCCGACAGACAGAACTCACACGTAAACGGACAGCCCCGAGACGCTTCCACGTAGATCACCCGATTCGCGATGTCTGCATCTGAATAGAGATCATACGGCAACAGCACCTGGTCCAGTTGCGGCACCGGAGCGTGGATGATTTTGGGTATGGGCGTGACGTTGAACTCTGAAGCCGATGACCGCAACAGTCGTTCGCACAATTCACGAAACGCCTGATCGCCCTCGCCGGAAATCACATAATCAGCAAGTGCGACAATCGTTTGGCCGTCGGTGTCGTAACTGACTTCGGGACCGCCCAACACGACAATCGTTTGCGGTCTCACACGTTTCAGATCAGCGATCAGTCGAGCCGTCTGTTCGACATTCCAGATGTAAATTCCAAAGCCCACGATACGAGGTGAATGCTCAAGAATTGCCGACAACATATCGACGGTATTATCATTGATCGTGAATTCCAAAAGCGCCGTCTGCGGCCTTAACTCACCCATGTTGGCCAGCAGGTATCTCAGACCAAACGAGCTATGGCTGTATCGGGCGTTCAGGGTGGAAAGGACGATGTCAGCCAAGAAACGGAGACTTTCGAAGAAAACGACGGGAAATCAACTCTGCATATTGCACGAAAATTTCGGCCAGTAATTCAAGCCCGCTTCCTCAGACCATCGGACGCGAAGCGATGGCGATGAACTTCCAGCCGACGAGAAACCATCCTTTGCCATACGGATCGCACCAGCGCACTTCAGATCTCAGAATCACCGGTGCGCCTTGCGTACTGTGGATCTCCAGTGCTGCCAATGAACCTGTGCCGATCGTCAGATTGCAGATAATCCCGATTCCCTGAGCGGACATGTCTTTGGAAAAGGCCGAAAGACTCGGGCCGTGCGGGAAGTGAATCTGCACGGGCCGCACAAACGAATGACGTGGCTCCGTCCGTCGCTCGGTCAATCGCGAACGCTGAATTTCTGAAAGCAGTCGGTCAATTTCTTCCTGCATTGAAAATCTCCACCACATTGCCGTCGTTTCAGTCACGAATGCAGATATGACTACGCTGCGATTCGAGTGTGTCGGGGTAGTCCGATCGTGCATGTACGCCACGGCTTTCGCGGCGTTCCAGGGCAGCTGCCGCCATCGCTCGTGCCACGAGCATCATGTTCTGAAGTTCCCAGCCGGTCGGATCGACAAGATCACGACGACACACATAATTCGCCCAGAAATCCAGTTGCTGCCGCGCGGTCACAAGGTCCTGCTCATTCCGACTGATACCCACATTGCGCCACATCAGACTGCGCAGGGAATTGCGAATGTCTGTCAGGTCCAGCGGATCGTCGATGCGCGTCTTTGATGTCATCGAAGGCGATTCCAGGCGTGGCGCTGTGAAGTTGTCCGGCTGGCTCAATGCCACCTGCGAAGCATTCTGACCACAGCGCAGTCCGAACACGACACCCTCCAGCAGACTATTGCTCGCCAGTCGATTGGCTCCATGCAGCCCGGTTGATGTGACTTCACCGGCAGCCCACAAACCCGGCAACGATGTGCGTCCATCGGCATCGGTCGTGACGCCACCAACCATGTAGTGGGCTCCGGGGCGAACCGGAACTTTGTCCCTTGTCAGGTCCAGTCCAAAGTCGGCACAGACCTGACCGATGTGCGGAAATCGATGTCGCACATGATCTGCCGGAATCGAAGACAGATCCAGATAGACGCAGGGATGCGATGTCTTCGCCATCTGCTGTGTGATCGCCTGACTGACAACATCGCGTGGAGCCAGTTCACCGGCGGGATTGTAATCCTGCATAAATCGATGGCCGTTGCAGTCCACCAGATGCGCGCCTTCGCCGCGGACGGCCTCTGATATGAGATACCGTGAACTGCCCGCGATGTACAACACCGTTGGATGAAACTGCATGAATTCCATATCTCTCAGTTCGCAGCCCGCACGCAGAGCCACAGCGTGACCGTCCGCCGTGGCAATCTGCGGATTTGTCGTTTCGCGATACAATGCCCCCGCGCCGCCGGTGCAGAGAATTGTCTGCTTGGCCCACACAAATGTCCGGCCATGATTCGGATTCCACACCAGAGCGCCACGACAATTGCCTTCGTGAGTGAGGAGGTCGATGGTGAATGTCTTTGGCCAGATATCGAGATAGTCTGCCTCACTGGCACGACGATTCATGGCCCGCATGACCTCCTGACCTGTGGCATCGCCCAGCGCGTGTGCCACCCGCGCATGACTGTGACCGCCTTCGAGTGTCAGTGCCAGCTCGCCATCGATCTTGTCGAATTCTGCACCGTAAGCGATCAGGTCACGAATGCGTTGCGGCGCTTCGCGGATGACCAGTTCCACGATTTCCTGGTGGCACAGTCCTTTTCCCGCAGCCAGGGTGTCAGCCACATGGTTTGAAAAATCATCGAGCGGATCGAGAACCCCGGCGATCCCGCCCTGAGCATACGCGCTGTTGGATTGCTGTAAAGAATCTTTCGTGATCACAACCGTCCGCAACGATCGATCCACAGCCAGCGCCGCCCGGATGCCAGCGATCCCCCCACCAATGATCAGGACGTCGGTATACAGATGCGGCACCCGTTTTGGATCAAACGGCACCAGATAGCGTCGCAGTGTCGGGACATGAATTGTTCGCGGCTGCATGCAGATGTTTCGACTGAAATTTCGTAGGGTTCGAACCGTAGAGTGCCGACGGTATCATACAAAGTTCGCTGCCATTGATGCTTTGTTCTGGTCGGTAACTCACCAGTTTACACCGCTGGCGAAGGTCAGGTCCATCAGCCAAGCATCGCAATGCTCAAATGTTCGATGTGTAGCAGGACTTCTGCCAACGTTGTACCGCCGACTTCGATTTCTCTGTTTTTCCGGTGCAACGGCTGCGACGCTCCTGATATTTCCCCATGTCGCAGCATGATGCGGGCAAACGAATCCTGCGCGATCCCTGACGCTGGATCTGTCAGATGCCACTCCATTTCACCGTTCCCGGTGTCCCGCACATGATACATGATGGCATCGAGAAACCGATGATCCGCAACTGATCCCCCGCTGCAAATCTCCAGCCGCAGGGGACGAGACATCAGGCGTTCACGCAGCTCCGCCACTGACTCGTTCAGGGTCGGGTGAACCATGGCTGCCGCGACGTCCATTGCAGGTTCGAGCACAAAGCGTCGATACCACATCGCGGGGTGAGGAACGACCAACTGAGGCGTGTTGGACATCCAGTCACTGTACAGGATCAAATCAAGGTCCAGCGTGCGAGGCCCCCAGTGGCGCATGCGAACTCGGTGGAACATCGCCTCAATCTCATGCAGCTTCCGCAGAAGTTCGTCGGGACGCAGATCGGTATGCAGCACAGCAGCCGCATTCAGAAATTCCTGTCCCGCTTCTGCACCGACCGGGCGCGTCGTCAGCACGCGACTCATTTCGACGCCGCTGCATCCGAGCACATGTAATTGCCCAATTGCGTCTTTGAAGACCTGTTCTGAAATCTGCAGATTACCGCCAAGGGCGATCAGACATTGATACAAAGCCACCACTCCCAATCAAAACCACGGCGGCTTTATTGTAGTGTGGTACCAGGGAATTTGCGGCTGCAAACTCGGAGGCGTGAAGAACTACGCCGTCTACGGGAAACCAGCGAAGTGTCGTACACGATCAAGAGCTGGTAATGCCGTTCTTGATGTTCGTCCACCACCCGCTCACTCCGCCACCGGCTGACGTCACACCGATGATGATTGCGACCAGGATCAGAGCCAGCATCACGGCGTATTCGACCGCTGTGGTGGCGTCGTCCGAGCGGAGGAACTTTTTGACAGCTGAGATGGCTCTCATGGAATCTGATCCAGGAGGAATTATTGGAAATGTCTGACACTTCAACCCTAGATCGAATTTGGAACCGTATCCCGGAATTCATGGACTTTGAATAGCCATCCTGCCAGGCCTCTCGCAAAATACTTCATGCAACCGACAGAACCCGCAGAAACATCACTGAGACCTGACGCTCATGCCCGACTACTCCACACGACTCAACACTCGCATCAGAGTCCTGAAAACGCCGGCACTGGTGGGAATTGATCCACGCTGGGACTTGTTGCCGGCATCACTCAGAGCAGTGGCAGAATCAAAATCTACAAATCGCTGTGAACGAGATGCATGGGCGTTTGAAGCGTTTTCGAAACAATTGATCGACATTGTGGCTCCGCTTGTGCCGGCCATCAAACCACAAGTCGCATTTTTCGAACAACTGGGCGTCCCTGGATTCAGGGCTTTGCATGCTGTGATGCACTACGCACGTCAGGCAGGAATGATCGTGATTGCCGATGCCAAACGCGGCGACATCGGGTCGACAGCAGAAGCATACGCCGACGCCTGGCTGGCTGGCGAGGACCCGAATGCAGCGGCATGGCCCGCCGATGCACTGACGATCAACCCATATCTGGGCTCTGATTCGCTGCAGCCGTTTGTCGATCTTGCGCACCGCCGTGCAGCAGGACTTTACGTACTGGTCCGCACGAGCAATCCCGGTGCGGCAGAGTTGCAGGATCGAATGTCTGACGGGCAACCGCTCTTCGAAGTCGTGGCCCGTACCGTACAGCGGCTGAGTGAATCCACCCGCGCGGCCGATCACACCTTCGGCTGCGTCGGTGCGGTTGTCGGCGCTACATGGCCGACGCAACTTCAACAGCTTCGCAGTCAGATGCCCGCCGTTCCATTTCTGATTCCCGGCTACGGAGCACAGGGCGGAACGTCGTCCGACACTGCCGGTGCCTTCAATCCTGACGGTCTCGGTGCGCTCATTAACAGCTCGCGCGGCATTAACTTCGCATGGCAACGTAAACCCTATTCAGATCAGTTCGGTGAAGCCCGGTGGCAGGATGCCATTGCCGCCGCAACTCGCGACATGATCGCCGACCTTGCTCAGCATACGCCAGCCGGCGGAATTTGAAATGCAGGCGACTAGCGGAGGCTGGACACGCCGGGCGTCGGCCCTTCGGTACAAAGCCCGATACATAACGATAAAATGAATTCTCGATGCCGGCAGAACATGGGGCAAACGCTGAAAGGCGAGGTGGATCAGGACGTCCCAGCCCTGTGAGCTGAATTCGGGAGA
>JAYSPO010001143.1:0-10883 GCA_043722015.1 Candidatus Kuenenia sp.
CCCTCCCAACTCTCGCCTTCCTCCGCCAAAGGCGGAGGAAGGCGAGAGTTGGGAGGGATCGGTGGGGGGTCGCTTGTTAGCCCACCATCTCTTTCACCATCCGGGCAAGCCGGATGGGGTCTTCGATGAGTAGGTCAAACAGTCGAATTAGTCACTGTTTTCGAATTTTGAAAAGTCTTCAATGTCATCAGACAATTTTTCATGCGTCATAACTATCGCCGTTCTGGCATCGGTATCCCTTGTCGTAGCCTCGGAGCCGATCGTGCATCAGGTCAATTCCACACGTCAATCAGCGATGACCAGTGTGCGTGTCCTGCTGCCCGATCGGCTGCCAGAAGACGGTGAGCCTCGACTTCCCGTCGTCTATGTCCTGCCGGTGGAAGCTGGCGACGGCACTCGCTGGGGTGATTCCCTGGCCGAATTTCAAAAGCACGATCTGCACAACAAGCACCGTGTCGTGTGCGTGTTCCCGACATTCTCAGATCTGCCGTGGTACGCCGATCATCCTGAGAATACTCAACTGCAGCAGGAAACGTATCTGCTTCAGGACGTCCTGCCGCTGGTCGAGCAGAATCATCCGGTCCTCAAAACGCGCGAAGGCAGGCTGCTGGTCGGATTCAGTAAGTCGGGTTGGGGAGCCTGGAGTCTGTTGCTGCGGCATCCGGATGTCTTTGACCGAGCCGCTGCGTTCGACGCACCGATGATGATGGACGCTCCCGGTAAATATGGTTCCGGCCCGATTTTCGGCACCGCGGATAACTTTCGTCGTTATCAAATCAGCAGCCTGCTGGAACAACGAGCCGCCGAGCTCAGAAATGAACCCTCACGCCTGATGTTGATCGGACAGGGCAATTTCCAGTTTGAACATATGCAGATGAAGGCGCATCTGGAGACCCTGCAGATTCCCCACACATGGATCGAAGGCTCTGTGCGCGAACATGCCTGGCACAGTGGCTGGCTTCCCGAAGCAATCGACTGGTTGACGAAGGTCACTCCTTGATTCCAGTAATCGCTGCTGCGATTTCAGCCAACAGTGTGCAATATCTTAACAACGTGCAATTCTTCCACCCTGGGGATTAGGGATTGGACAGGCATGCAAAGTAAGTTGCGCAAAACACTTGCAGCCTCACGGAAGACCATTTGCTGTCGGGGAAACCTTTACAATTCGCATCGAATTTCTCGTCTTCGCGATTGCGAACTCAATCGTTTTGCTCCTAAAGTGGTAACTTGAAGTCGCTGACAACGTTGTTCGCTGCTGCCTGCCATATTCTTATTAACAATTATCTGTTCGAGTGTTAATGAAAATGATGAGTTCACATTGTTCAACTGCTATGTCTTTCCTGCTTGTCCTGGCTTTGACTGGCTGCGGATCGGATGACACTCCGCCTCTGGGGGAAGTCACGGGGACCATTACTTTGGATGGCCAGCCATTAGAAGGCGTGATCGTCCTCTTCAAGCCGGATATCGGTCGAGTGGCAACCGGCACGACCAACGCCAAAGGCGAATACGAACTTGAATTTGCTTACGATGTCAGCGGCTGCAAAGTTGGCCCAAACAGTGTTTCACTGGAGTGGCCGTTGGGCTCGACCAACGCGAAGACACTTTCCACGCGATACACGACCGCATCCGAATTGAAAGCGGATGTGAAAGAAGGATCCAACAAGATTGATTTCGCACTTGAGTCCGATGCAGGAACAGTTGCCGAAACCATCACGATTCCTGACTGACGTTATGCTGACATCGAAAACGTATTGCGTACCTGTTTTTTTCTTTTCTGTTAAGGAGTTTATGATGCCCAAAAGATCAATGGCAAAACGTGGATTTACCCTGATTGAGTTGCTGGTCGTAATCGCAATTATCGCGATCCTGATTGCATTACTTCTGCCAGCTGTCCAGCAGGCGCGTGAAGCCGCTCGTCGGACACAGTGCAAGAATAACCTGAAGCAAATCGGGTTAGCGATTCACAATTACCACGACGTGTTTAACGCATTTCCACCAGGATTTGTTTCAAAGACTCCTCCAAGTGTCAATGCGAACTCCGTGGAACGCGGCATGTACAGCTGGGGAGCGTCCATTCTGCCACAGCTCGAACTGGGTAATCTCTACACGTCACTGAACGTCGGAAATACGTTGCTCAATCAGAATCTGGCCACTGCAGCAGGTCTCCAGATTCTGCAGACGCCATTGCCTGCATTCCGCTGCCCATCCGATACAGGCCCGGCGTTGAATAACTTCAATGACGCCCTTTCCGACAACGCAGGTCAGAATGCGAACCAATATGTGGCACATGTGACTTCGAACGGGACGGACAGAATCGCAATCGCCACTTCAAACTATGTGATGGCCGCTGGCACTTCTGACAGCACAACCCCCATGGTTTATGCTGCCCAGTATGGTCCACCGTTAGCGGTCGGATTTATCAACTCCAAGATCAACTTCCGAGACATCACCGATGGTACAAGTAACACAATTCTTGTCGGGGAACGTGCCTGGAAGTTCAATAACCTGACGATTGGAGCCGGGAATGCACTGGGCTTCAGTTCCGAGACCAATGCTGCGGGCAGCAATATGCGTACGGCAGCCCTGGCGGCGCTGGCAATCGCTTACGACGGCATCAATTACAGTGCCACAAATCGCGTTCACCAGCGTCGAGGATTCAGCAGCAACCATGTCGGTGGTGCTCAATTCACGTTGTGCGATGGATCAGTTCGTTTCATCAGCCAGAACATCGATTATGCCAAGCTTTCAGTGACTGTAGCTCCGTATCCTGCGGGTTTCGTCACCACCACTTTTGCACGACTGCTGTGCCGTGACGATGGTCAGGTCATCGGTGAGTTCTAGCACTTTGCGGCCTGTTTCGAATGCTTCAGAAGCTCGTTACTCTTTCGGGAGTAACGAGCTTTTTTGATGATTCACAACGCATTCGACGGAAAAGTCACAACCTGGGAACCGCGCTGCTGCGATGATGGTGTCACAATCACGCAGTCGGCCAGATAGTCTGGCTACACCTTCGGCAACTGAAGTGTAATTTGGGAACTTCGCTGCTTTATCAGCAACGTGCCTGAATCATGCGATTCTCCGACCGGCTCGGCGTTTCCATCCCGTGCGCCGGATGTTTCCATTTGTGCTACGGGCGGACTCAGTGGTTGGAATTCTGCCCTTCGGCGAGCGGCTGGGCGTCAGCCCTCCGTGTCGTCCGCACTGCTCGCCTCTGGTTGTCACTGCAAAAAGCCCCGACGGCAAAAAAAAATCACATCGATTGACAGGAATCGCAACACGGAGGGCTAACGCCCAACCGCTCGCCGATTCATTGCACCGATCAGCGTTGATCCTTTCAGCAAGTTACCAGCCTAGCGCGAGCCAAAGTAAAACAGCATCAATGCCAGTGAGATTTTATGAGTCATCGGTGGCAATAGATCGGGCATCGACATTAATTCAGGCACACCAGCGACGGCCATCGCCAGCAGCACGATAATGGCTTTGAAGTCTCCCCATCCTGCTGACGTTCGGCGGCCAGTTCGACTGCCAAACCACGAGCTGATGTTCCTCGCGATCGCACCGAGCGCATAGGCGGCCACAATTCCGAGCAGAGAAACCGCACGAGGTTCCCACAGCCGCTGCTGGCGATACAGGAAGACTCCGAGTGCGATGAATGATCCAACGATCAGAAGTCGGATGCTGTGACGCGGCAGGAAGAGCGGATTTCTGTCCTGTTCCAGTATTCCCTCCGTCTGGATCCGGGCCAGCACTTCCGGCGGCAGCGACACGAATCTGCGCGATGTAAAATAATGAGCCAATGCGATCATCAGCGTCTCAGTCCAGACCAGATCCAGATCATGACCTCGTGCGACGCTGAGAGTCACGACGGACACGACAAACAGCGTCAAAATCGCTCGTACACTTCCCACGGGAAGCCCAAGTGGTGGCCAATACTTCGGTGAGCCTTCTGGTTCCAGCGTCATCATTTCGCCCTTATTGTTCGTGCGGGTTTCGTCCATGTGTTTGTCGATACATCATCGCTCGTTGTCGGCAGGACACGGAATTCGTTTGTTGAATGGATTGCGAGTGCGAAGTGTGTTATACCGCATGCGGTTGACTTTGGCTCGTTGAATGCGTGACCAGCGGGCCGCGATTGTTCTATTTGAAATTTGAGATTTGAGATATCAGATTTGAGGTTTGAAATTTGAAATTTGAAATACAAAGCGCGGGGCGTGGCCCACGCGGTTAAACGAATGTGCCATCCTCAGCCGAGCGCGGCTAGTGTTCTTCTTCCAAGTTGGTATGTTTTACCCCGAGTCGCAGGCTAAAGCCTGAACTCCAACATTTGCAACCCAACCTGAGAAAAGCGGCAGGCCACACCGTCATGACCGACTATGAAAGACTGATCGACAAACTTCGCAAGCTCGAAGCGGTTTTTTCCGGGACGAACTACGAGGGCGAACGTACGGCGGCCTCTGTCGCGATCGACAAGATTCGCGAAAAACTGAAATCGATCGAGGTTATTGATCCGCCGATTCAATACAAATTTTCCATGAACGACATGTGGTCCCGCAAACTGTTTGTCGCGTTGCTGCGTCGGTACGGGCTCGCGCCATACCGTTATCCCAGACAGCGGCACACGACGGTTGTGGTGAGAGCCTCTCCGCGATTTGTCGATGAAACTCTGTGGCCGGAATTTCTGGAACTCAGCAAAGTGCTCCAGGATTACCTGACGGAGATCACCGACAAAGTGATCGCTTAGAGTATTTTTGCAGACACATCCGAAGCAGAAACTCGCAGCGAACCCGCGCGGCTGGAATCCAGTTAAGAACTATGCCTGAAATACCGAGTCTGGGGCTGCGATTCCTGTAGCTTGGACATTCATGTCCGAGTCCTCGCCGGAAAGCATCCCATGATCGGAAACATTTGAACGACGACAAGCGTTGCTTTGACAACAACTCATGTCCAGATGACGGACATGAATGTCCATCCTACCTATGAGCACAAGGAGTCACACATGAAGAGGGCAGGGCACTGTGTCACGGCGTTGATTCTGGGTTCCGTTCTGAGCGGCATGTCATTGTCCGCATCCGCACAGGATCGGTCGCTGCGGGACAATCCGAAACTGGCGGCGTACTTTGAAGAGCAAGTCAGCAGGCTCGAAAAGGACAACGAGCTGACACAGGTGAAGACTCTGGCCGAATGGCAGGATGCCAAACCGGAACTTCGCGAGCAGCTTTTTGATATGCTCGGCCTGAGCCCGCGTCCGGAAAAGACGCCGCTGCAGAGCGAGACGACGGCCACAACCGAAGCAGCCGATTTCATCGTCGAGCGTGTGCATTTTCAGTCGCTCCCCGGACTTTACGTCACCGGCAACTTTTATCGACCTCGGAATATCGATGGCCCATTGCCGACGATTCTGTATGTCTGCGGTCACGGAAAGGTAAAGAAAGATGACGTCAGCTTTGGCAACAAAACGCATTATCACTATCACGGCGCGTGGTTTGCCCGCAACGGTTATGCCTGTCTGACAATTGACACGCTGCAACTGGGTGAAATCGAAGGTCTGCATCACGGCACATACAATCTGGATCGCTGGTGGTGGAATTCTCGCGGCTACACGCCCGCCGGTGTCGAAGCCTGGAACTGCATCCGTGCGCTCGACTTTCTGGAATCGCGACCAGAAGTGGACGCGAAGCGCATCGGCGTGACAGGGCGTTCCGGCGGCGGAGCCTACAGTTGGTGGATTGCAGCTCTTGACGATCGCATTCAATGCGCGGTGCCGGTGGCTGGGATCACGTCGCTGCGGGATCACGTCATCACGGGCTGTGTTGAAGGCCATTGCGACTGCATGTATATGGTCAACACGTTTCGCTGGGACTTTGCCAAAGTCGCAGCACTCGTGGCGCCCCGACCGCTGCTGATTTCCAATACGGACAAGGACACCATCTTTCCGCTGGAAGGTGTGATCGATATTCATCGCCAGGTGCGGCACATTTATGAACTGCATGACGTTGGTGAGAATCTCGGTCTGCAGATCACCGAAGGTCCGCACGAGGACACTCAGGAGTTGCACATCCATGCGTTTCGCTGGTTTAACCGCTTTCTGAAGCACGATAAATCGATGATTGAGAAAACGGCAGTGAAGTTTTTTGAACCCGAGCAACTGAAGGTATTCGCTCAGTTGCCGACCGACGAAATCAATACAACGATTGATGAGACGTTTGTGCCGTCCGCGCAGCTGCCGCCGATTGAAAATGTCCTCAACGACCCGAATGCCTGGTACAAGGACCGACTCAGCCACCTGCGTGAGCGATGTTTTCGAGCATGGCCGGACAGCGATCCGGACTGGAAACCGACGACAGAGACGCGATTTGAGTCACTTTCTGTCGAAGAACTGGAACTACCTCAGCCGGAAACATTGCAGCGCGTCCGCATCCATTTTGAAAGTGAATCGCACGTCCCGTTGTATCTCGACGCGGTGTTCTCGAAAGAGAAGACGCTGGAGTCACTCGAAGACGCGACGATCATCGTCAGCGATGGCACAGACCCTGTAAAGACGTATAACAGCGGATTCCGTACGCCGTTGGCTCAGTCCGGCTGCCTTGTGGTCTTCACCCCCCGTGGCATGGGTCCGCATGCATG
Organism: Candidatus Kuenenia sp.; assembly: GCA_043722015.1. GTDB lineage: Bacteria > Planctomycetota > Planctomycetia > Planctomycetales > Planctomycetaceae > SXXK01. Next base: position 6,625 of record JAYSPO010001143.1, read on the forward strand.
GCAGGGCGATGAAGCAAAGCAGCGCCAGATTCGTCGCCGATTTCAGTTGATCGGCACGACGGCTGACGCCCAACGCGTCTGGGACATTCGACGCGCCATTCAGGTGACCCGCCAGGCTTGCACTTCACTCAAGGCACATCCCGGGATTCGAGGTGAGGCATCTCTGGAAGAACTGGTCATGCTGGCGACACTCTTTGAACCAACGTCCGGATCTCAGGTACTCGCCGACGTGACTGCCGACCCGAAGAAATGGCCCGACATTCTGAATCTGACACGCACGATTGCGCCGCAGGAATTAGTGGCGCTGGCGGCACTCCGAAATGAGGTCACTGTTACTCCGGAATCTCAGGACGTCGTGGCATTCGCAGAAAAACTTGCTGAAGATCCACGCTGGCGAGCGGTGGGCGTCAGCCCTCCGGTACATCCGCCTCGCTGAATCACGTCCATTCGCAGTGACCACAGATCGCTGGCTATGTCAACGTCCTTTGATGTGTGCCAATGGCTCTGCCAGTGTTTCATGCAGAGGGAGAACACTGGCAGAGCCAGTGGCACACAACCCGTCAATCCGTCACTGACAGAGCGCTAGTTCTGCGGCAGCTCCATCAAAATGCGAAACGCGCCTTGACTCGGCGTGTTGAGCGGGCTCATCTGCCGGAACGAACTGGTGGTTTGTTCGGCGAGGCTGAAGATGTTGCCGCCGCGAATCGGGCCGCTGCCGGAGTAGCCGGATTCTTCTGCTTCGGGAACCAGGCAGCGTTCAAATTCGTTGCCGTGCATGTCGTAGAGTCCCCAGGCGTTGGGCTTCAGTCTGCGCGTCGGGTGCATGTCGTTGTCCGCGCTGGTTTCAAACCAGGCGTACTCCTTCAGTTGTTGCGGATCGTCGCCGAATGACCATCGACCACGCCGACCGCAGCGGCAAGCGTATTCCCATTCCTGTTCGGTTGGTAACCGAATCGTGCGCTGTGTTTCCCGCGACATCCATTCACAGAACGCAAGCATGTCGGTATACGCCAGATTTGTCGCCGGATGCTGCTCGGTGATGAATTGCGCGCCCAGGTTGTTCCAGAAGAATGTGGGTCCCTGAATCCAGCGTTTGACATTCGGTGATGCCGGATCCTGCCCCCAGCCGCCTTCGCCGTTTTCTTCGGCGACTGTGACATACCTCTGCACCTCTGCAAATATTTTGAATTGACCGACGGTGACTTCGGACTGTGACAGGTAAAAACCATTGTCCAGCCGCACGGTCACGGCATCGTCATCGTAGTCAAATTCACCAGGCGGAATGAATGCGAAAGCGACTCCGCCGACTGTGATATGTTCTTCCAACTTCAAACTTCCAGCCCATTCCCTGCGATAATCCTCGACGTTGGTTTCCGACATATCCGTCAGTTTCGCGATCGGGAATGTGGCCGAACCTGACTGCGAACCATTCAGGATCTCGCTGTTGCCGCGTATGACAAACGCAGCGACGACAATCGCGGCGACGCCAGGCAGAAGCACCCACGGCAGGAATGCCAACGGCGATTTTGAACGACGTGTTGCAGATGGTGAAGCGGTTTTCTCACCCAATTCCCTGGTGTGAAAACCCGGCATCAGCACAGTGGCAGCATTCACTTCTGATGCCGCTCCACAGGACACAGCAGATAACTGTTGTGTGGGTGCAATCGCCGTCGCCCATGTCTGAGACCAATCACTGTCGTCTGAATCCGTGGCGCTGAGCGGCAAAGTGACGTCAGGCAGTCCGTTCGCCTTCAACATTTCAAGCTGCTGAACCAGTTCGTGCATCGAAGCCATGCGATCGGCAGGCTTCTTCGCCATCAGTGATGACAACAGCTGATCAATCAACTCCGGAACCTGCGATGACAGATGACACAGCGACGGGATTGGCTGTTCGCGATGCGCCAACAGCCGTTCGATTCCGGTACCTTGCGCGAAAGGTGCGTGACCGGTGATCAGAAAATACAACGTGCAGCCAAGGCTGTAAATATCGGATCGTTCATCGGCCAGTCGCGTGTTCTGCGCCTGTTCAGGGGACATGTAATCAACCGTGCCCATGATCATGCCGGTTGTTGTCAGATCCGACGCATGATCGATCTCCGATGCGGCTGGCGGGTTGACTCGTGCCAGTCCGACGTCGAGCAGTTTCACATTACCCGAATCGTCAATCAGCAGATTGGACGGCTTGATGTCACGATGAATCACGCCTTCGCGATGAACATACTCCAGTGCCCGCGCTGCCTGCTGCACAACATCCACGGCGAGCGGCAATGAGAGAGGACCATACTCTTTGACCAGTTCACTCAGATTTTGTCCTTCGACAAATTCAGAAACCAGATAGCTGATCCCGTTCTGTTCGTCGGCATCATACGCCGTCACGATATTCGGATGAGATAACTTCGCGGCGACTTCGACTTCCCGCAGAAATCGTTTCGCCAGCAGATCCGCGTGCGCAATATCGCGCCGGAGCACCTTCAGCGCGACTGTGCGTTTCATCCTTCGATGCACGGCGCGATAAACTGTGCCCATTCCGCCGCGACCGACAAAGTCCTGCACGACGTACTCGCCCAGTGTGAGTGGATCGTCGCTGCCGCGAAGCAGTGCGTTGACCTGAAACGACGTCAGCTTCTTTGCAGCAACAAGATGTTCGCCGAATGCTGTGGAAGAAGACTTCGGGAAGACTGAACTCACACTTGCCGAGATCTCGTCTTCAGACAGCAGCCGACTTCCGCGCAGACGCTGCAGAAACACAACCCATGAGCAGGGCAGGGCGAGTGCTGCGGATTCGCGCAATCCGTTCGACGACGTCTCAACTGACAGCGATGTGTCGTCGGACACCCTGGCGGTCTGGAGTGCATGCTGCAAAGCCGTGCGGTCCAGATCCGGCCAGCGCGTCAGATACATCTCAAGCTCGACCGGCACCCCGCGTGCCACTCGGTACTGAATATCAAGCGTTGCCAGATGCTGAAGCAGGGCAGGGCGGATCTGTGATTCGGTACCAGCAGCGGCAGCTTCGATGCTCGGCGGCTGTCCCTGTTGCCATGCACGCGCATATCGATCGCAGATTGCCTGGATCTGCTCGATCTGTTGATCAGTCAGTGATTTGTGCAGCCCGTCGCTCACAAGTGGCAGATGCTTTCAGTGTTTGTCGCCCAGAACCATCGTGGGAACCTGATGTTTTCGCTCAACCGCACAGCGAACACAACCATTTGTTGCCGTGATTTCAGCCTGCGACGCCAGAAAGTGTGAATGATCATTAAAACGGTCGTGTCAGGGATTGTTCGCCGTTCCCTTGACGTTGTCGCCGTGGCGGCGACACTTGTCACTCCGGCACCCATGCTGCCGTGGTTTTATCATTTGTGAACTCAGGAGTTTTTCGATGTCGCAGCGTTTCTTCACCGGTTTAGTTTGCGTCATGCTTGTATCGTCTGCAGCGAAGGCAAAAGACTGGACTCAATGGCGCGGGCCGAATCATACCAATGTGGCGGAAGCAGGACAGGGCGTACCTGCGGAATGGAGCGAAACAAAAAACGTGATCTGGAAAGTGGATGTGCCTGGTCGCGGCCATGCCTCACCAGTCATCACGGGCAACACCATTGTGCTGTGTACTGCGGATGATCAAAGTCAGTCGCAGGCGGTGATGGCGTTTGATCGCAAATCGGGCAAGCAACTGTGGATGACGCCGATCAGCCAGGGAGGATTTGCACGGATTCATCCCAAGAATACACATGCCTCAGCAACAGCAGCCACAGATGGAACGCATGTCTTTGCGACGTTTTGCCATCACGAAAAAATTGAAGCCATGGCTCTCGACATGAAAGGCAAAATTGTCTGGCGCAAGGACGTCGGTGGATTTCGTCCGAAGCAATATGAATACGGTTACGCCGCATCGCCCACGATTTACAAGGACAAGCTGATCATCTCGGCAGATTGCGACACGATCGCCTGGGTCAAGGCCTTGAAAATCTCCGACGGCAGCGTCGCATGGGAACAGCAACGCGAAAAAATGCTCAACTGGTCATCCCCGATCGTGGCCAGCGTTTCAGGCCGCGATCAGTTGCTGCTCAGCGGAACTTACCAGATCGCATCTTATGACCCGGCAACCGGGAAACCGCTCTGGAGTACCAAGTGTCTGACCATGGCAACCTGTGGAACCTGCACATGGGAAGGTGATCTTATCTTCGCCAGCGGTGGTTATCCGGACCCGGAAACAGTCGCCGTGAAAGCCGATGGCTCTGGAGTTGCCTGGAAGAACGAAGTGA
>JAYSPO010001144.1:0-2150 GCA_043722015.1 Candidatus Kuenenia sp.
TCCGTCTCTGCCTTAAGCCGACCGGCAGAGAAGAATTTACCGCAGCTGAATTCACCAGAATTCAAGGAGGCTCTACAGAATTCTTGCGAATTCGACAACGGAACCAGGGAAAGAATGCTCTGCCGCTTTCTGATGGAAGAATTTCGTCCGCAGTCTGAGATCCCAAACATTTCATGTTTGGCCCCATGCCGAATGGGAATAATCTCAAGTTGTAGAGACTCTCGAACTTACCTGACTCACTTGATTTGACAGACAATGCAGTCACCCCTATCGTTACACCTTGCCCCGTCTTGTATACTTGCGTCGTTTGCGTGGGTGAGTGGGCTCAGATTCAACAAATTGGAGGTTTGTTATGAAATTGGCTCGTTTGGTTTGTTTGGGTGCTTTGGCAGGAATGGTCGCTTTTAGCGATCTGTCTGAGGCTGGTAATTATTACTCCAGCGGATCGCATGGCAGCTCCGGTGGATCGACCGGCTCTTACGGATCGCATGGCAGCTCTGGTGGATCGACCGGCTCTTACGGATCGCACGGTAGCTCTGGTGGATCGACTGGCTCTTACGGATCAACAGGCGACTATGGTTCGACAGGATCTCACGGATCTTATGGCTCACGAAGAGAGCGACACTCTTCTGCGTCATATGGTTCAACAGGATCATATGGGTCAGCCGTATCTCACGGTTCAACTGGATCTTATGGATCATCTCATGCATCAAGCGGTGGATCTTCAGGTGGATTATCTCACGCATCAAGCGGTGGATCTTCCGGTGGTCGCGTGCCACGCCGTGTCCTTCGTGCTTCACACGGATCCACAGGTTCACACGGATCCACAGGTTCATACGGATCATCTTCATCCGGTGGATCATACGTATGGTAGTTTCGGTCGTTGCGTCAGGTTTGACGACAGCGCGCTGAAACTGGAATTGAGGAAACGCCATTTGGTCACCAGGAATGCTGGCTACCCATGGCGTTTCTTTGCATTCTGACAGTACAACACGGGAGCGCCACGGAGGCTGCTCAGCACTTCGTTGTCGTTCGCGTCAAGGACCCCGCGAGCAATCGGCAATATGGCTCTTTGGTTGTGGACCGTTCAGATGATCATCGGTCTGAAAAAATTATTTGGCAAAGCTGGCTACGCAGCACTCAGTCTGTGGCTGGCATTTCACGTCTTCGCCGTGTTTATTTCACCGGCTGCCATGCCGCCGGCGTCACCACTGCTTGAAGATGGTTACCGACTTGCATTGCCTTACAATGAGGCACTGTTCCTGAATCATGGTTACCACTACTTCGCGCCGGATCCTGGTGCCAGCACGCTGATTGCCTGGGAGATTCCGCGTGATGCTGACGCCCCTGCGGTCGGACGATTTCCTGACGTCTCCATTCGTCCGCGACTGTTGTATCATCGCTACTTCATGCTGGCTGAAAATGTCTGGGCGTTTGATGATCAGACTCAGCAGGACATGCTGAAATCCTACGCGCGGCACTTTGCAGGACAACTTGGTGCGGATCGAATTTCGCTCAGTCGCATCAGCCACGAACCATCGTCGATCATGCGCTTGCAGGCTGGCGGAAAGCTGGATGACCCGGAGACGTTTCAGAAGGATCTGCTGGGAGACTTTGATTTTTCTGCCGAACGTGATGCACCAAATTCCTCAGTGGCCCGGAATTTCTGAGGTAACACAGCCGTGGCAGAGCAGCTTGGTACTCATCTTCTGGCAAGTGTCCTGACAGATGTGCGTGGCAGCGTGGATCGGGGAGTCTCTGCATGGCATCGCTTCTGGTTTGAACCTCTGGACCCTTTGATGCTGGGCGTGATTCGGCTGCTGACGGGCTGGATGCTGCTCTACAATCTGCTGGTCTGGTCGCTGCAACTGGAAACATTCTTCGGACGCAATGGGCTGCAGCCGCTTGAAGCCGTGAAACGGGTCCATGAATCACGATTTGTGTTTTCGTTCTGGCTGTGGATCGATGACAGATATTTGTGGCCGGTTCACATCGCCTGCGTCATCGTGGCCGCCATGTTCTGCATTGGAGCGGCCACACGTGTGACATCGATTCTGGCGTTTCTGATCACGATTTCCTATTCGCAGCGCGTGCCGGTCGCCAACTTTGGATTTGATCAGATCCTGGGGATGATGTGTCTGTATCTTGCG
>JAYSPO010001145.1:0-1042 GCA_043722015.1 Candidatus Kuenenia sp.
GGAGGGCTGACGCCCAGCCGCTCGCCGCTGCCGGATCGCCAGGGCTGACGCGACACGCACACCAAGCAACTGCCGCTCTTCATCATGGTTTTGGTCTGCATCGAAAGTCATGGGACAACCGGAAATCTTTGAAAGAAAGATGAGACTTTCACCACAAGCCAGCACGGTTATCTCGCGTCTGTTTTTTCTGCACCCTCCAGGTATTTTCTTGCGATGGTTTCGCCCAGCCAGACAATCCCGCGGGTATCGATCACGAGCTGTTGCTCCTGCTCTGGCAGGTCGAAGACTTTGATGTGAATCACGTGTTCGTCCGATGCGACAGCCGTTTCCAGTTCGGCCGTCACGTCAATGCCTTTCACCTCTTCGTCATCCGTGGGAGGTTGCTGGCTCACATACCACTTGAGGGACGGTAAGCCCAAATCTTTCCGACTCTGCGTGACGAACGACATCAACCGTTTCGGGGCTCCCTGACGAAATGGTCCCCAGGACATGTCGTTTTCACCGAGGTGATAGAAGATGCCTGCCAACTCGACCTGATGGCCCCTGTCCTGCAGATCCTGAATCGACTCGCGAATGAACGACATGAACGCCGGGTAGAGGTTCCGTGATTTTGCTTCGCTTCCTTCGGGAGTCCAGTCGATGATCTGCGACCCACTGTGCGTGAATTTGGCGATCGCGATGTTTGAGACGCCGTTGTTCTGCAGCGTGGTCCCGAAGCTTAGTTCCGGACCGAATGTGTCATAGAAGCCAGCCGGCCTCAGCGGTTCCCAGCCGTCGGAGACCTTGTAACCTCCGCCGATATTGTACTTAAACGCAATCGTCTGATTGTCCTTCAGTAACTCCGACTTGCCGTCCAGCATGGCAAGCTCCTGCACGAAGGCGCGTTCCCCTTCCATGTTTCGGTGTCCGGCAAGGATAAAGAGCTTTACGGTTGAGCCCTGGACCAGGGCAATCGCACGTTAGTTTGTTGAAAAAGCGGCCCAAATCTTGTCGAGCACCGTCTCATCCCATCCTGCGCGGAGGCGCTTGCCGCGAATGTTGT
>JAYSPO010001146.1:0-1594 GCA_043722015.1 Candidatus Kuenenia sp.
GCGTCACGTAGGTAGCCCATCGTCAGGTAACCACGACTGGCGATGCAGTCCAGCGAATCCTCAACCAGCTTGTCGAATGCCACCTGTTCCGGCACGCTGGTCGGCTTGAGTTCAACGTCCAGGAGCGTCTGACTGAGGGCCGGTCGCATCCGCGTTCGCATCTGCTCTTCCGCCAGCCGCGCGGCGTCGTGCAGTAATTCAGTCAGCCGCTCGCGTTCTATGCCGCTCAAACGAACATACACCAATCGCGACGCCGCGCTGGCCAGATGCTTGGCCATCGTCACTTCCCGCAGATTCGTCAGCGGACGACGCAGAGGCCGTTGGCCGCGACTCACAATCCACTTGACCAGATCGACCTTGTACGTAACCCGCTCATGATCAAGACATACTTTCTGCAGATCGTACAGCAATCGCTTTTCAGAATTCCAGAAACCATGCACGGAGTTCGTCGCGAGTTCCCACAGCGACGAATGCCAGTTGTCTGTTTCCTCCTCTCGAAAATCAATTGCCCGCCGCAGGCGTTCGGTCAGGAACTGAATATCGGTACGGGCTTTTTCAGTGGCTGCATTTCGCTTGTCGGAAGATGTCGCCCGTTGTGACGCCATGATCGCGTTGACGATCGCCGCAACCGTATTGCCGCGCTCGTTGTTGCGATCACGACGTCGCAGCAGCCGCACGTACGCGCGGTCAGACTGTGTGATCCCCGTACCCATCGTCCAGTTGCGACGCGTACTCACAAGTGCGGCTTCGTCCCGCGCCACATGCGGTGTCAGATCCGGATCGGTCGCGCCGTACAATTTCGTGCGTGCATAGAGTTCGTCTGCGTTGATGTCCCGAGTCAATGCCTTCTTCAGATTCGGCTGGCCCGCCAGCGATGGAAACCAGACGGCCAGGAGATCCGGCTCAAATCGCTGCAGTTCGCTGTAGAGAGCGATAAATTCCCGCCACGCTTCGATGCGGGAATCCGGGTCGATCAATCGATGTTCGCTCCGCATCACGAAGTGAGCTTCATCAAACTCGACCTGACCGATTTCTGCGATGCGTTCCTGCACATCTGCACGCGTGAATTTCAACTGACATTTCAACATCAACTCGCGATCGACCTCTGCGTGGAACAGGCGCCGCCAGACCTGCTGCAGAAGCTCCTGCAGCGGCCAGTGCTCCAGTTCGCCTTCTTCCGGCTGACTGATCAACAGGCATCGGTCGGGCAGGTTTGAAAATGTCGTCAGGCCAAGTTCATCCGGATGCGTCAAATGCCGTACATCCACAGCCGCCACGACCTGGCTTTCCGTATGTGGAATCGAAGCCGAAAGTTTGGCGAATCCGAATTGCTCGCGAATGACACGCCGAATCACCCGGCTTTCGACGAGGTAAGCCGACGCATCAGCCTTCGACAACGCTCGCCGCAACTCTTCAATTCGGGAAATTCCATTGACCCGTGACACCGCATCTCCTTTCAAATTCGGACATCCGCCCGGTGAGATGCCGGTACTCTAAGGCGAGCGGCAGGGAATTTCTTCCCGGTTCCGTAGTTGAATTCGCAAGAATTCAAAGCCTCCCTGAATTCTTGCGAATTCAGCGACGGTAAATTCGT
>JAYSPO010001147.1:0-7311 GCA_043722015.1 Candidatus Kuenenia sp.
GGAGGGCTGACGCCCAGCCGCTCGCCAATGGGCAATTCCGGAATCTGTTTCCGGACTGTGCCCAGGTTAAGGTGTTTTAATTTTGGAACATGATGATGAAAAACTGCGGCTGGCTGGTCATTGTCTGTTTTGCGGCAGCGCAGGCGACTGCGCACGAAGGGCACAAGCCGCTGCCGACGCGTGGGATGGAAGTCAACGCGGAAACGGGCAAGATGGTGCTGACGAAGTCTGCGCGGACAACGTTGGATGTACAGACGGCAGAAGTCGGACCGCAGAAGGTGACTCAGTCGCTTCTTGCCTATGGGACACTGGTCTCGCCGTGGAACCGTCATGCGATGGTGAGTTCACCTCTCTCCGGTCGAATTGTCGAACTCCTCGTAACGCCGGGAGAATCCGTCAAAGCGGGGCAGTTGCTGGCCGAACTCGACAGCCCGGAACTGGAATCGTTGCAACTGGAGATTCGCAACGCACAAACGTCACTGAATCTGTCTCTCAAGCTGCAGTCTTCGGCTGAAATCGTCGGCAAGTCGGGTGCGATCCCCGAGATTCGATTCATCGAAGCGAAGAATCAGGTCCAGAAAGATCGTGCCGCAGTGGATATTGCTCGCGCCAAATGGTTGAGTCTCCAACTGCCACCTGAAGCGCTGGACGCGATGCTGGAAACTCCTCACGAACCATTCCACCAGCGTCTGGCCCTGAAAAGTCCGATCGATGGAACTGTGACACATACAGATCTGTCTGTCGGGAAGGTGATCAACTCCAAAGACCATCTGTTTGAAGTACTCGACCTGTCATCCGTGTGGCTGAAGATTGGCGTGCTGGAGAAGGACCTTGCCCGCGTCGCGATTGGGCAATCACTGGAGTTGACTCTGACGGCGTATCCTCATGTGAAGATCCCTGCACAGGTCGATGTCTTCGGTCAGTTTCTGGATCCGCAGACACATCTTGGAACTGTCTGGGCGTCTCTGTCGAATTCTTCTTCCGAAGACTTGCTGCTTCTGCCGGGCATGTCCGGGCAGGTGCAACTGAAGATTGGCGACACAAGCGAAAAAGTTGTGGTACCGATGTCTGCCGTCATTCGTGATGGGGCCGAACGTTTCGTGCTTGTGGAAGAAGAACAAACACAGGTGGCATCGACGTACCAGAAGCAGACCGTTGTTTTCGGTCAGCGCATGGGAAACCTGATCGAAGTGCGTGGCGGCAATTTGTTCCCCGGAGATCGCGTTGTCATTCGCGGAAGTCATGAGCTTGGCAGCTTCTTTACAAAAGGGGTGCTGAAAGTCAGCGATAAAACGGCCCGCGATATTGGGCTCACCTTGCAGCCAGCATCGCATTTGACTCTGGCGGAGACGATCACAGTGGATGGTCTGGTCGATGTACCGCCAACACGGCGTACCGTGGCTTCAGCGCAGCTCAGCGGGTCCATCGCACGCATTCTTGTCGATCGTGGACAGAAGGTTCGCGCTGGTGAAGTGCTGGCGGAAATCGTCAGTCAGGACTTCCAGAACCTGCAGCTCGATTTGCTGCGTGCCCATCTGGATTCGGAGTTGCAGCAGGAAATCATGAGTCATCTTGGTGAGGCTAGCGATGCTGTTTCACAGCGACGACTGTGGGAATCGGAGAGTCGCCTCAACCTCGCGAACGGTCTGCGTGAAAATGTCCGGCAGCGGTTGACGACGGCTGGAATCTCGGAAGAACAACTGACTCAGTTGGTGACCACCCGCACTCTATTACCAACGCTGCCTGTTCGATCACCGATCGATGGTGTGGTGATGGATTTCGACAAAGTTCTTGGCCATGTTGTGCAGCCTGATGAGTCGGTGTTCGAGATCCACGATCTGTCCCAGGTGTGGGTTCAGGGCTTTGTTTCGGAACGAGATCTCGCACGAGTCAAACCCGGACAAACTGTCCGTGTTCGTTTTGTCGCGGATGCCGCGGAAGTTGTGACGGGGACTCTTGTCCGAAGTGGCAGCTCAGTCGGGCAGGATGATCGAACACTGTCGGTCTGGATCGAGCTCAGGCAGATGCCGCGCGTGCCGGTTCAGCACAACATGCTGGCTCGACTGACGATTGAGACGGGAACCATTCCGCCGCAACTCGCAGTGCCGCGTGAGGCCATTGTTCGCGAGGGGACTCGATCGTACGTGTTCGTTCACAAAGCCGATGACACCTTGGAACGGCGATTTGTGGTGCTCGGTCGGTCCGACGATGTGGCTGTTCAGATTCTGGAAGGCCTTGTACCAAATGACTCGGTGGCTGTCAGCGGGGCCATGGCCCTGCAGACGGGTTATGCGGCGTTGCGATAGGTGTTGTTGACTTGGTGAGCCGCAAAGCGCTAGCTGCGGGTGACAGTGTGGAAAATTCGGGAACGACACCCGCAGCTAGCGCCTCGCGGCTCACAGTTGAATGAGATCACATGCTGAATGCCATTATCGCTTTTTCCCTGAAAAATCGCGGCTTCGTGCTGATCGCTGCGATCGCAGTGCTGGTCTACGGCGGCTACACACTCAGCGAAATGCCGGTCGATGTGTTCCCCGATCTGAATCGACCAACCGTCACCGTCATGACCGAGGCCCCCGGTCTCGCACCGGAAGAAGTCGAAGTGCTGGTGACTCGACCGATTGAATATCTGTTGAACGGTGCAACCGGTGTTCAACGAGTCCGTTCGGCATCCGGAATCGGACTATCGATTGTCTGGGTGGAGTTTGACTGGGGCACCGATATTTACCGCGACCGCCAGATTGTCGCTGAGAAAATGCAGATTGCCCGCGAGCGACTTCCCGGCGACGTAAATCCGGTGATGGCCCCGATCTCATCCATCATGGGTGAAATCATGCTCCTGGGATTGCGGTCCAGGAAACCTCCTGCCGACGAAGCCACCGCCGCTGAACTCAATATGGAGTTGCGAACGCTCGGTGAATTCACGGTCCGTAACCGACTACTCGCGGTGGAAGGTGTTTCGCAGGTGACCGTGATGGGTGGAACTCTGAAGCAGTATCAGATCATTACTTCGCCTGCGCGACTGGCGGCTCAGAATATTACGCTGGGCCAACTGACTGCCGCCGCCGAAAAGGCCAACGTCCTGGCCGGCGGCGGCATCATGGTGCGATCGCCGAAAGAATCATTGATCCGGATCAGCGGACAAAGTCTGACTCTGGAAGATATTGAAAACACGCCTGTTGTCTGGCGCAGTCAGCGAGCCGTGCTGTTGAAAGAAGTTGCCGACGTGCGGTTCGGGGGACCGGTTAAGCGTGGCGACGGCAGTGTACTGGTGCGTGAAGGCGATAAAATCGAAGGAGGATCGGCCGTCATTCTGGCTGTCCAGAAACAGCCCAACGCAGACACGCTGAAACTTGATCGACAGATCGAGACTGTGCTTGACGAGCTGCAACGCGATTTGCCCGAAGGCATTGTTATCGAGCAGCGAATCTTCAAACAGGCAGACTTCATTGAGGCGGCAGTGGAAAATGTGGTCGAAGCCATTCGTGACGGTGCAATCTGGGTGGTTGTGGTCCTGTTCATCTTCATGTGGAATTTTCGCACCAGTATCAGTTCGTTGACCGCCATGCCGATCTCAATTCTGCTGACGGTGCTGATCTTTCGCTGGTTTGGAATCTCGATCAATACGATGACGCTGGGAGGCATCGCGGTGGCCATTGGTGATCTTGTTGATGACTCTATTGTGGACATCGAAAATATCTACCGGCGACTAAAAGAAAACCGTCAGAAGGCAATTCCCGAAGATGCAATCAAAGTCATTTACGATGCATCCTGCGAAGTTCGCAACTCGATCGTCTACGCCACATTGATCGTCGTGCTGGTCGTGTTTCCGCTATTCTCGATGGCTGGTCTTGAAGGGCGCATGTTTGCGCCTCTCGGCGTGGCCTACATGACGTCGTTGCTTGCATCGCTGGTGGTGTCGCTCACGATCACACCTGTGCTGGCTTCTTATCTGCTGCCGAAGGCCAAATTCCTGGAGGAGAAATGTGACCCGTTTGTCCTGCGCGTCTTGAAGTCTGTCACGTCCGTCATGCTGCGGTGGACACTGCGTCATGCCAATCTTGTGCTCGGCGGGACAGTTGCGATGGTCGGCGTTGCAATGCTGGCACTGTTCTGGATGGGCGGCGAATTTCTTCCGCCATTCAATGAAGGCACTTTCACCATCAGCTTTCAGACGGAACCTGGTACCAGTCTGGACGAAAGTCAGCGACTGGCCGAGCGTGCAGAAAAGCTACTGATGGAGATTCCTGAAGTCCTTTCCATCTCACGTCGCACGGGCCGAGCGGAACTGGATGAACATGCGGAAGGAGTGAACTCATCCGAGATCGATGTTCGCGTCCAGGAATACCGGCGTCCCAAATCCGGCTGGGTCGCTGCGATCCTGCGATTGATTCCGATTGCACATTTGTGGGGATTCGAGACAACCGGGCGACCTCGTGACCAGGTACTGGCGGAAATTCGCGATCGCATTACGTCGATCCCCAGTATCAAGGCTAATATCGGACAGCCGATCTCACATCGACTCGACCATATCATGTCGGGCGTGCGGGCTCAGATCGCCGTCAAGGTTTTCGGCAGCGACCTGCGAGAACTTCGAAATGCGAGTCAGGATGTTTATACGGCGATGAGCCAGGTGCGCGGCGTCGTTGACCTGCAACTGGAACCTCAAGTGGAGGTGTCTCAGGTCCGATTGCAGGTTCGTCGTGAAGACGCGGCCCGTTATGGATTGGCACCGGGTGACGTGGCCGCACTGCTGGAAACCGCTTACAAAGGGCGCGTCGTTTCACAGGTTCTGGATGATGACCGATATTTTGGACTGGTCGTCTGGTACGACGAGGCGTCTCGTAATGATCCGGACGTGATCCAGCAGACGATTCTGGACACGCCGTCCGGTCGCAAGGTTTCGCTGGGTGAAGTCGCAGATGTGCTGGACACGACTGGACCAAACACGCTGAATCGAGAACACGTTCAACGACGCATTGTAGTCTTCTGCAACGTCGAAGGCCGCGATCTGGCCAGTGTTGTTGGGGAGATCAAAAACCTGGCGAAACCCATCGAAGAACGTCTGCGGATACTGCCGGGAAACTATCACATTGAATACGGTGGCCAGTTTGAGGCACAACAGCAAGCCAATTTTCGGTTGCTGGTATTGGGAAGTGTCTCGGTAATTGGTGTGTTTCTGTTGTTGACGAAGTGCCTTGGATCCTGGCGAGCCGCGTTGCAGGTCCTGGCCAATATTCCACTGGCCGCACTGGGGTCCGTGGTCACTCTGCTAATCGTCAATCAACCGACCGCTGAGGCCCTGCGAGCAGCCGAATGGTGGCAGTGGCCACGAGTCTGGATCAGTGCAACCAGCCTGTCGGTTGCTCACTGGGTAGGGTTCATTACATTGATTGGAATCGTCAGCCGCAACGGCATCATGATGATTTCGCACTACATTCATCTGATGGAACACGAAGGCGAAGCGTTTGGCGAAGAGATGATCATACGCGGAAGTCTGGAGCGTCTTTCGCCCGTAATGATGACGGCGGCCACCAGTTTTATTGGGCTGTTGCCGCTCCTGTTTGGAGCCGGGCAAACTGGTAAGGAGATCCTCTACCCGCTGGCTTTGGTTGTGTTTGGTGGGATGCTGACGTCAACTGTACTCGACCAGGTCGTCACACCTGCGCTATTCTTTAAGTTTGGTCGAACAGTAGTGAAGTTGCCAGAGGAGAATCGTTTGGTAAACAAGTCATGAAGCCAGCGTCGCTTGTGGATTGAGCGTTCCGTCAAAATAGGAAGACAAGGATCTCTGCAAGGCTCACCACAGGCTGACTAAACTGCTTTTCCCGTGTTTTCCGATAACACCGAATGACGCGAACCTGTCAATCGTTCGCAACTTCCGGTTTAACGTCGACCACCCAGCAGAAGTGCAGTCAGTTTGAGACGCATCAGCGGCGAGATTTTGGCTGTCGGGAGCACGTCATGTCTCCGTTCACCTCCCAATTGCTCTCAGTCACTATTGTGATCACTCTGCTCACTGCTGGAGGCTGTCGATCTGCGCGGACAATTCGCACTCCGGATTATGCACGGCTGCAGTCGGACGTCGCACATTCGAAGATGGCCGCTCACCCAGCGCATGCGGCTACGGCACCTGTGATTTCTGATTTGGCAGGCCCACATACCGTCGATGAATACGTGATCTTCGCACTGGCCCAAAATCCGCGTATTCAGGCAGCGAGCAAGCGGGTGGAGGCGTCCGGCAATCGCATTGCTCAAGCTGCAAGTCTGGATGACCCGATGCTGGGCGTCAACGGGTATCCATTTTCTCCATACACGCTGCAAACAGCTGGCGGACGATCGACGGCCAACGTGATGGCATCTCAAACAATTCCATGGATGGGCAAGCTGGAAACGCGGGCGTGCGTGGCCGCAGCTGGCACGGATGTGGCTCGTGCCGAACTGATCGCCGCAGAACTGGAAATCGTCGAACAAGTGAAAAGGACTTACTACGCCCTGTCATATGTTCAACAAACAATCCACACGACGGAACAGAGCCGCGATCTCATGCTGGAATTCAGCGAGATCGCGGAGATCCGTTACACGACAGGCACGGTCAGCCAGCAGGATGTGCTGCGTGCACAAGTGGAAGTTTCCAGCCTGGAATCGGAACTCATACAACAGCGACAGCAGCTGCAAAGCACGCGCGCTCGCCTGGCTCAATTGCTGCATGTCTCTCCTGAAACGCAGTTAGAGGCCATCGAAGAGTGGTCCGAACAGGAAATCCCGCAGGACATTGATCGACTTTACCAGCAGGCAATCACCGCCCGACCCGAACTGCGTGCCCAACTGGCTGCAGTCCGTCGCGATCGGCAAAAGGTCGAACTGGCACGATTGCAGTATTTTCCTGACGTGACACTCAGCACCATGTTGGGAGGTATGACGACCTCACAGGCGTTGTCGCCGACATCAGACGGCTTACCGATGTTCAATATCGGTGCTCAGATCAATGTTCCCCTTTACCGCAAAAAGCTGCAGGCAGGAGTTCGCGAAGCAGAAGCAGAAGCCGTCGCCAGCGCCCGTGACTATGACGAACTGAAAGACAGTACTCAGGCGGAGATCAAGGACCTGTTTACGCAAGCCCTCAGCCAGCGAGATTTGGTTGAGTTGTTTCGGAGTGAAATTATCCCCAAGTCGGAACAGACACTCGAAGTCTCCCTTGAGGCGTATCGCGTCGGGCAGACGGACTTTCTGCAACTGGTCGATAACTGGCAGCAATTGTTGAAATTTCGCGTGATGCTCAGTCAGCAGCAAAGTCAGTTGCGTCAGACA
>JAYSPO010001148.1:0-2895 GCA_043722015.1 Candidatus Kuenenia sp.
CCGCGTGGGCATCGCCCCGTAGCGGCGCGATGCCTGGCAAACCCACACACTTCGAAGTGCGCGATGGACAATTCCAGGTTCCGCGGAGATCAACGCGGAAATCCGCGTTCAAGGATTACGGCACGACATGCACCATCATGAGGTCATGAGTTTCGCCCAGCCAGTTGGTGTGTCCGACAACGATAATCTTGCTGCCGGAGATGAGCAACTGATGGCGTTCACCCCATTTCAGCACGAATGCCAGCAGAGCGTCGGCTGACTGCTGTACGACGCGACTGAGAATCGGCGTCACGCCCCAGTACAGACACATCCGTCGAGCGACCTCTTCGCGATCTGTAAATGCCAGGACGGGCACACGTCCACGCAGTCGCGACAGTGCCAATGCCGTTCGTCCGGTGACAGTGGCAACCACAATCAGATCGGCCTGAAGGTATTCGGACGCGGCAATTGCACCACGCGTCACAGCTTCCGTAATTGGTCGCGCGCGGCGGGATTCGTCGTCGCGCAGGTCGTTCAGGCTGGTGGCATGAACCAAGGGCTCAGCTTCAGCCGCGATGCGATCCATCATCCGTACAACCTGCACCGGATGATGGCCGATGGCGGTTTCTCCGGACAGCATGACCGCATCCGTGCCATCGATCACGGCGTTGGCGACATCGGTTACCTCGGCTCGTGTTGGCAGTTCATTGGTCTGCATACTGTCCAGCATTTGAGTTGCCGTGATCACGGGAATTCGCAGTTCGTTGCAACGGCGAATGATCTGCTTCTGCAGGATAGGCACGCGGCAAATGTCGGCTTCCACGCCCAGATCTCCTCTCGCCACCATGACGGCATCCGTCACGTTGAGAATATTTTCAAGATCTGCGATGGCTTCTGTTTTTTCAATCTTGGCCACAATCAATGGCGTGACCTTCGGGTGATGCCCTTCGATCAGACGCTTCAGTTCTATAATATCTGCTGCCTGACGAACAAAACTCAGCCCGATAAAGTCGATATGGTTCTGCAACGCCCATTCCAGGTCTCGTCGATCTTTCGCCGTGACGCTGGGCGTGCTGAGCGCCACGCCAGGAAGATTGACGCCCTGCCTGCTGCGGATTCTTCCTGCCTGAATCACCTGACAGCGAACCCATGCAGCCGCGGAGTCTTTTTCCAGTACGACCATAGCGACTGTGCCGTCGGCCAGCAGGATTCTGTCGCCGGGTCTGACGTCGTCGATCAGTGGTTCGTAGGTGCAGGTCAGAGAGGTCGGCTCATCCGAAGTCAGCCCGCGGATGAAACGGAAAGATGCGCCTTCATTGCAGTAGACTTCACCGCCGGGAATTTCCCCCAGTCGAATCTTTGGTCCGGAAAGATCGCCAAGGATACCGATCGGGCAATCCAGTTCTGCGGAGACCTGGCGAATCCTGCGCACCAGATCGGACAGCCATGCGTATTCACCGTGCGCGAAGTTGAGCCGAAAAATATCGACACCGCTGATCACCAGTTCCCGCAGAATTTCCACCGATTCACTGGCTGGACCCACCGTGGCAATAATGCGAGTCTTAACAAGTTTCTGACGACCTGGCACACGAGGCGTACCTGCAACGGACATGTTTTTCGCTCCTTAGTCTGGTTCTTTACAAATGCACGGGAATGAAGCGTTGTTGTTCACCTGGTAGCGGCGCTTCTGCCGGATCGATCCACGGAATCTCACGATTGTTCTGCAGACAGTCCTGCAAAAATGCCTTAAACTTTTTTGTGAGCAACATCAGCAGTTCTCGTTCCGCATTGCCCTCCGCCGTGATCCCCGCCAGATTCGCGACCCGCGCAGAGATGCGGCCAGTTGTTGCATCCCGCGTCAGAATCACGATGCAGTTGAAAACCGGAACAGAGGCTCCTCCTGTTGCGCAGGAGGATTCAGATGCTTGCGGCAGTGGACTGGAGTTACTCATCAATCTGTCCCTAGAGATTGAAATCGTTGTCCGCCATCGGACTGTAGTTTTCAAATCGCATGTATTCCTTGCGCCACGTCAGACGAACCAGACCGGTTGGTCCACTCCGATGTTTGGCGACGATAATCTCCGCTTCGCCAGGACGATCTTCCGGGTCGTACGCATCCGGGCGATGCAGAAACATGACCATGTCGGCATCCTGTTCGATGGCACCGCTCTCACGCAGGTCCGCCAGTCGCGGTCGCTTGTCTTCACGCAATTCCACACCGCGGTTCAACTGAGCCAGTGCGATCACCGGCAACTTCAATTCCTTTGCGAGGAACTTCAGGCGACGCGAAATCTGGGCAATCTGTTGTTCGCGTGGAGCCCCTTTTTCGTCCGGCTCAATCAACTGCAGATAGTCGATAATGATCACACCGAGCGGCGACTTGCGATGCTGTCGCCGCGCGATGGCGGCAATCTGTGTCATTGTACGGCCCGGCTTGTCATCAATAAACAGCGGCAATCGCGAAAGATCATCCGATGCCCGCACCATCGCGTCATGTTGAGCATCCGTGAGTGTGCCGGATCGCAGGGCATGGCTGTCAATGCGTGCCGTGATGGACAGGAATCGTTCAGCCAATTCAAGATTTGACTGTTCCAGACTAAAAAGCAATACGCCCTTGTTGGACTTTCTCGCGACTGCTTCGGCGATGTTGCACACCAGAGCCGTCTTTCCCATACTCGGGCGCGCGGCAAGGATGATCAGTTCCGTGGGCTGAAATCCGGTGGTCTGATGATCCAGATCCGTGAAGCCGCTGGTGATCCCTGTGACGTCGCCGGCAGTATGCTGGCGTTCTTCAATCCGGGCGAACGCTTCCAGCAGAATATCCGCAATTGCAAAATTGCCGGTATCGCCCTGTGACTCCAGAATCGCGAAGATCCTACGTTCCGCACTTTGCAACAATCCTTCGACATCATCACT
>JAYSPO010001149.1:0-1069 GCA_043722015.1 Candidatus Kuenenia sp.
CTTGATTCCGACCAAGTCTGTCTCGAACACCAGCGAGTAGCTGTCATTTTGCGGAGGCTGCTGTACGAAGACGGAGCCATCCTGTTGCAATTTCATCGCTGCGCCGGACGCGGTCGACATTTCGGTCGGTGTCAGCACAGTCCATTCGGATTCCGGATGTTTTGCAGCCAGTTTGGCGAACAATTCACGGGCCTTGGTCAATTGCGGCAGCGCTTCGTCTTGACGATTGCTCGCCAGTGCTGCCTGGCCGCTTTCGGCCAGACGCTTTGCGAGGGCCAGTTGTAGTGCCAGGTCCTCCGGACGCTGTTCTGCCAGCAACGACAACACGGCCTCATCATCCTGGAATAGTTCAATGAGTGACTTATGCTCCTTCTCGTCCTCGACTCGGTTCAGTGCCCGAGCAAACGCGGCCGCGGCTTCATCCACCTTGTCCAGCTGGGCCAGGGCTTTTCCAATACCGACATCGAGAGCCGCGAGTTCGCTGTCCTTAAGGTTAGTCAATCGGAGGCTATCGTTATCGATTGGCTCGGTAGTAACCGACAGTCGGAAGCGACCAAGCAATGTGGTACCGCCGCCCGCAGGATCATGGTAAAAATCCAGAACGATCCGCATCAAGTCATTTTCGGACAGAGAACGCGGTTCAAGGAGTTTAAACACGGCTGTCTGACTGCTTCCGCGTCGTAAGATGCTCCAGCCTGACTCTCCCGGTGACAGCGAATTCTTCGCCGGACGTTCTTCGTCGCTGGCAAAAACTGCCGCCAGGGGAACGGGCGTTGCAGACTGGATATCGGCCTTTTTTCCGGCGAGCACTTGAAATTCGCTGAGCACAAAGTTTCCGCTGGCATGGGTGCCGGGCCCGCCGTTCGGCAGCGAGTTGTCGCGCAGCGCCTCGATCCGCACGGCTGTCACGCCTGAGGGGAAGCCACTGACATCAAGCGTGAACGTGTCCTTCACCTGAAGATTGCCACTCACGAATACGGAATTATCGTCCTTCAGAGTAAGCGTGGCGCCTCCCTTGGACTTCATTTCGGACGGTTGCAGCACCGTCCATTTGGGCGCTGGGTGTTGC
>JAYSPO010001150.1:0-8709 GCA_043722015.1 Candidatus Kuenenia sp.
GTTTCAGGCTGCCGCCCTCCAACCCCGGCCACCCATCAAACCATTGCTGACAATGCACTAGTGCTCGGTCAACCGTGCTTTGATGTGTGCCACTGGCTCGGCCAGTGTTCTCCATCTGCGTGAAACACTGGCCGAGCCAGTGGCACACCACCCATCAATTTATCACTGACAAAGCACTAGGGCAGTTCGGGGACGAAGCGGACGCGGTTGCCGAAGGCTTGCAGGTCGAGATGCTGCCGGGGTGTGATTTTGAATTCCAGACCCGGCACCGGGAAGCGGGATGACACGGTGTAGTTGAAGAGCTTCGTGCCGCTGATTCTGGAAAGAGCGGTGATCGTCGTGCGTCTGTCGTTGGGCATGACAAGTCCGGGAATCGCCAAGGGACGCCGTGCGTTGGCGTTGTTCGCGCGTGCGGAGAAACCGACGAGCAGCAAGACAGGATCGGCCGTCGGTTCGAACCACGCCGCAGTATTTTCTTCGGCATCCCACACCCAGCGAATTTTTCCAGTTGCGCGCTCGATCGCGCGTAGCTCTTTTTTGATCGGATAGAGTTGCAGATCTCCCATCGAACCGAGCATCATCTGAGCCTGAACAGCCTGCTGATCCGGAAATGGCAGAACATAGTAGTTGGTCGCATCGGCCATAATCAACACTTTGGTGAGATGCTCCGGCGTTGTGCCTTTTTCTGCTTCAGCGTCATAATTGGCATCGGCAGAAAATTGCACGACTTGTTTTTCTGCCGTCAACAGATCAATGATCTCAAACTTGCCCTTACTCGTGACAGAAACCAGCGTCCGCGCGTCCATGAACTGACAGTTGATCATGTCTGTCAAATTCAGACTGTGGCGTGTTTCGCCCGTTACAGAATTGACCCAATTCAACGAGGCAGGCGCGGATTTGCTCCGTGACAGTTCGAAAATCACAAGTTCATCGCCGGTTGCCAGAATCGTCTGCCATAGTCCTGAGAAAGAAATGCGGGACTCCCGTTTTTTGCCATCGATCCGATTGAGACATGTTACTGATTTCGGATCATCGCCCGGTAATCCCGCTGGCAGGTGGCTCAGGAAGACGCACGATTCAGTTGCGAACACGTAGTGGTTTCCTGGCTCTGTGTGCAGCGACCAGAGATTCCGACCGGTCAGCAAATCGATCATTTCGATGTGTGACGGTGACTGCACGCAGATCCAGCGATCATTGCCGCCGCAGATTCGCAGATCCCGACCAAAGACCTGCTGCCAAGCGATCGACGAGGTGAAGAAGCTATCGAACAAGTGCATTTCCGCCATCATCTGCCACATGACGTTGGATGACTGATTTGGGATCCGACGATTCCACAAGACCCGCTGATCGATCAGGGAGACGGCAGACAAGCCCATCGAATTCTGCACGAGCACAACACTTCCAAAACGCATCACAGAACCGCTGCTGCCGAGCGACAACGCATCAAACATCCCGCCGTCGATCGTACACATTGGTTCGTCAGGCTTGAGCAGCGAACGCACGGCAAGCACGGACGGTTCCCGGTAAGTGGACCAGCGCCAGGCACTCAGGAATCGATCCTCGCGGTAACGAGGCAGCAATGTCCGTTCATTCGGCTGTGGCATCGTGGTTGCCGAGATGGGATTGACGGGCACAACGGAATACGTCTGATCCTTCCATGCGGACCATTGCTGCGCAACTGATTCAAGGGGAGTTGGTGATTTCTCTGCCGTTGGCAACATCTCCGCCCGAACCACATCCAGTAAATTCAATGCGGCAGGATGCGGCCTCAACGGCAGATCTGCGCGAGACGTTTCCACAGCCAGCTGATTTCTGAATCGATCGACCAGCGCGGCAAACCGTGCGTCGAAAACGTCTGGTGCCTGCGGCAATGCAGCAGCATCGGACTTCGCCCCGCGAATTCGATTTTCGCAGTGCCGCGCCTGCAGAAGCAGGTGCCATGTGGATTCCGAAAGTCGCCCCGCCTGGAGTGCCTCATCGGCTCGACTGAGTAGTTCGTCCTGCAGAGCCAGAGTGGCGGTGTCGAGTTTCATCGACAGCAGATCGTCATCGGAAATCTGCTTCAACGCGGTCAGCCAGGACGCGGATTTTGACATGTCGGGATCGGCCAGATGCTGCTCAAAAATCTGCAGCAGAAGGTCTCGCAGCGGGCGGGTCGTGGTGAAGTGCGTTTCAGCACTGAAAGTGCGATGAGCAATCGGATCGTCCGCCATCGGACTGAGAAGTTGCTTTTTCAGCAACGTACTTTCCGGCAATTCGGCATTCAGTACCGCTGGCGCGGCTTTCAGAAAATCCACAACGACATCACTCGTGATTTCCGGCTGCGTTTCCAGTGTCAGGAACTGCACGATGGCACTGTCCTGCGATGTCGCCGCATAGCGTGCTGCGTTTTTCAGGTGATCGTCGCGATGCGTTGGGTCGTTGAGCGTACGTGCCGTCGCAATGCGGAACAACAACCGATGGACGGAGTCCGTTTCTTCTGAAGTGGGTGTAGATTCAACAAGGATCTTTTCGGCATCGGCAAACTGTCCCGTTTCAATCAGGAACCGCGCGTGGTCAATGGTTTCCGGCTGAAGCGGTGGGGCCGTTCCGGAGTTTGAAAAGAGTGAGACATGATCGGGGCCGTAGCTGACCAGGTCTCCGTCCATGGATTTCAATCCTCCGGCACTGAATGCGGGCCGCAATGCCGGGATTTTTTCGGTCAGTTGTCCATCGGAATAGCGGACGACCTGAATCGATCCGTCCGAAAGCGGAATCAACAGATGTTCGTCCATGCGCATGCCAGGCCCGGTCGGAACGACGTTGGTGGCAGCAAGTGTGGCGACCCAATCGACTTTAAAATTGTCCAGTCGCAGCCGCTGGATTTTTCTGGGTCCTGCCACCACGATGAACTCATCATCTACCGCAAGAATGACCGTTGCACTTTCCGGTGAAATGCTGCGCAGCACGCTGCCAGTGAGCGGATCGATCATCACCAACTGATGATTCCCGGCACCCTGCATGAGAAGTGAATCCGACAACAACAGCATTGCTTCCGGTCGCCACGTTTCACGCAACGGCTTCACCTGCGTCTGCTGCATCGGGTTCCGCAAATTGCGAATGCGAAGTTGTAGAGGAATCTCTGTCTCTTTCGGAGTCTGAAGCATGCGACGCGTCCAGACGACGGAACGCGTCAGCGTGTCAACCGCGATCAGCAGGCCGTCATTGGTACTGGTCCAGATCATGCCTCCGGCAAC
Source organism: Candidatus Kuenenia sp. (assembly GCA_043722015.1). Taxonomy (GTDB): domain Bacteria; phylum Planctomycetota; class Planctomycetia; order Planctomycetales; family Planctomycetaceae; genus SXXK01. The sequence goes on from JAYSPO010001150.1 coordinate 3,237, forward strand.
CAACGGACGCGACGCTGTCAGTTGGCGATTCGGATCCTGGAAGATATTTGATTCCGGAAACGCGAGTATCAACTTCCAGACGACTTCGCCTGTTTCGGCTCGCAGACAGACCAGCCAGTGTGCGTCACTACGCTCAACAACACCGAATAATACGCCGCCTGAGACCGTTGGCGGACCGGCGAACCATGCCCGGGACAACTCATTTCCGAACCGTGCTTCCAACGGCGCACCACCCGCAGACCAGAGTCTGCGCCCCGTGGCTTTCTCGATCGCGACAAGTTCGCGCAGTGAGCGGGAGACCATGTCACCGCGACGCTGCAACATGCCGAACGGTTGACTGAAGTCGGAGGACGGCCCGGCGGATTCCCCTGTGTCACAGAGCACGAACAGACGGGAGGCATCCGATGTCATGCCGGCAGTGACTTCGTCGCGGTGTAATTCCAGAATTTCGCGGGAATTCTGCAACTGTGATGCGTTCTGCAGAGGACCATCGTTCCCATCCGGAAATCTCATGCGAGGGTCCGTCAATCGACGTTGGTCCTGCTGCCGATCAAGCAGCCTGGTCCACAATACCCTGCCTGTCTTTCGCTCAAACGCCAGTAATCCCCCTGAGGATCGAACATAGATGGCCTGTGAATCAACATTTGGTTCACCGGCGATCCATGCAATTGCCTGCTGATCGCCCTCCTCCGCCAGCAGCCGTACCAGATCCTGCGACGCATGTCGCTGCGTCGAATTCAAATGCAACGTCCGTTGCCATGCAGGTGAATGCGGAAAAACGCCGGAGGCGGTCGGGGATTTTTCCGCCGCCGCGCTGTTCGGTGTTGGGGGACGTGGCGGCGCATCAACCGTCAGTTCAGAGCTGTCTGCTTTGGCTTCATTCACTTTCGCGGCAGGACCGTCCGGGTTCAATGGATCGGTCGTCGCGTCCCCCGTTTCTTTCTCAGCGTCCGGACTCAGTTCGACATCCGATCCAGATTCCGGTCCCTCGATCAACCGCAGAACAATGCCTGCATTCAGTTCATCGCGCATGGCGATGGCGATCTTCTGCAGGTCCGACGGTGCGCCTGAATGCAGCACGGGCGACAGCCAGTACAACGTCGCCTGTCGGTGGCCTCGATCCCGATGAACGGCTGCCAGGAACAGATGAGCTCTGAACGATTCTGTGCTGCCGGAATGGCGATGCAGAAAAGTGAGAAGAGCCGACGGGCCGCCATCCTGCCAGGCAATTTGCAAAGCTTGAGGCGTCGCGCCAGGCTGCGTCAGCAGTTCTGTCTGCAGCTCAGGCGGAAATCCCTGGATACGTTCGATGAGGTCGCGATGCAGCGGTCGAAACGTCGTGCTTCCATTCGCGACCATCAATGATGGATCAGCTGCCTGCAGCAGTTGCAGCGTGTCTCGAATCTTCGCCGCATCGCTGGCACGTGCCAGACGAGTCAACTCCTTAAGTTGTTGCGTGACCTTTCGATCAGACGGCAACCGCTGCAAGTCATCCGTCGGTTCAGGAGCATCCTTCCCCAGCAGATTTCGCTGCGCGCAGGCCGACCTTTCCGAGCCGATCAGTGTCAGCAAGAGGAGGCAAGACGCAACCGCAAATCGTGAAACGCCTTTCAGATCCACACTGTCGTACCGGGCTTTCCTGGTCAAGCGTCGTCTCCATTTGTCATCGCACAAGTTGCCTGACATCTTCCGCTCCCTCTTCCCTGAAAGTCGTACAGTGTCAAATTCTTCGACCAGATACAAACAATCTTACGATTTTTCCTGTTGCAGGAGTGATTGCACGCTCACGTCGCGATCATCTCCGCGCTCGGCGGTTCGCCATACGGCGAAAGCCCGGTCCGGCAGAACGCACCTACAGGTCCTGCTCAATTTTGTGTCAGGAATTCATCGAGATTCAGAATCGTGTTCGCCACGACGATCCAGCCTGCGAATTCGGCATCGGTCATGCTGCCCGGAGTCGTGGTGCGAGTCGATTTGATCAGCGATAAAGCCCCCTGAGAATTCGCTGCATACGACTTCTGGACGTCCTGCTGCAACGCGGTCAGCGGCAAGGATTCGCCGTCGCGGACCGGGCGAATCAACGCCAGCCGCAGACCGTGCGCTGCTCTGTCGACCGCACTGCCTTTGATCACCGCCATCCGTTTCGCCAATGCACCGGCAGCTTCCAGATAAACCGGGTCATTCAGCGTGACCAGTGCCTGCAGCGGAGTGTTCGTGCGAATGCGGCGAATCTGGCAGACTTCGCCACTGCCGCCATCGAATGTGGTCATTGACGGATACGGTGTCGTGCGTTTTAAGTACGTGTAAATGGCGCGACGAAAACGATCTTCACCTTCCGCATTGATCCACTTCTGGCCGTTGTAAGTGGATCGCCACATGCCGTCGGGCTGAGGCGGCATCACGGGCGGACCGCCCATTTTCGCTGACAGCAGACCCGACACCGCCAGTGATTCGTCTCGCACAGTTTCTGCCGACAGACGAAATCTCGCCCCGCGCGAAAGCAGCTCATTGCGCGGATCGATGGAACGCAAGTCTGCGGTGACTGCAGAGGACTGCCTGTACGTTCGGCTCATCAAAATCGTCTTCAAAAATTTCTTCAGCGACCAGCTGTTGTCGCGATACTCGGCGGCGAGCCAATCCAGTAATTCCGGATGAGTCGGCAAGGCACCCAGAGCTCCGAAGTCTTCTTCAGTCTCGACGATACCAAGGCCAAACAGTCTCGCCCAGATCCGGTTTGCCCAGACGCGCGGCGTGAGCGTATTCTCGGGGCTCATCAGCCACTGCGCGAGCGTCAGACGATTGATGGGAGTGTTGTCCGGCAGCTTATGAAACGCCGCTGGCAGGCCTGCAGCAACTTCATCGCCGGGATCCAGAAAATTACCACGGCGATGAATGTGCGTCGCTCGCAATTTTGGGGCATCCAACGCACGCATCACCGGCACTTTGGGGACGCTGCTGTTCACGCGCTCCAGTTCCGCGTTCGTAGCTGCGATTTCATCCATGAGCCGCCGCTGTTCCGGTGAAGCCTCGGGAAGATTCACAGAGGTCGCGTCTTCGCCGCTCGTGGAAATTCGAAATCGTTGCAGCGTCAGCGAATCCCCATCGTGTTGACGCATCGTCAATTTCAGCACGCCGCCCGCAGCAAGTTCAAGTGGCTCTGCGAACGCAAACAGTGCGACATGCCGTTCGCGCTGTCGAGGACTCACGGCCCAGCCGGTCTTTGTGTCACCATCGAACGCCGCAGTCACGGGCCAGCCGTGCTGTTCGTAATCGGCCCGCGGACTGGTCAGTTTCAATGGCCGGCTTTCCGTTCCGCTGAGCAATTCCACTTCCAGCTCCGACAGCACGAAGTTCGGATCGCGCGGGTTTCGGCCGACTCCGACTTTTCCGTCCGCAAACTTCTCCGGCAATGCTTCGATCCGTACGAGGTTGTGCCGCCCCGATTTGAGTCTCAGCGTGACAGAATACACGTCCTCCGCCGGTGACGCGCCAGCCACAGATATGGAGCCGTCATCCCGAGCGGTCAGCGTTGCACCGTTCGCCGACGTGGCTGATTCCAGTGTGCCGAAACTCCAGCGAGCCGCTTCTTTTCCGGCGGCCGCTTCATCCGCAATCGCCAACTGAGTCTTGAGCTCTGCTGACTTCGCCGCCAGCCGTTTGCGACTTTCTTCAGCCGCCGGGCTAAGGATTTCCTGCGTTGGCGAATCATCCGGCCGATCTGCGTCCTGCGTCTGATTCAGAATTGAATACAGACTGTAGTACTCAGTCTGTGAAATCGGATCGTATTTGTGGGTATGACATTTGGCACAACCGGCGGTCAATCCCATCCACACCTGCATCGTTGTATCGACTCGATCTTTCACCGCGACGGTTCGGAATTCTTCGTCGTCCGTGCCACCTTCGTCGTTGCTCATGGTGTTTCGATGGAACGCAGTTGCTGCGAGCTGATCTTTGGTGGGCTTCGGCAACAAGTCTCCCGCCAGCTGTTCCAGCGTCATCTGATCCAGCGGCATGTCGGCGTTGATTGAATTGACCAGCCAGTCACGATACGGCCACATTGTGCGTCCGAGATCCTTTTCATAGCCCTTAGTGTCTGCGTAACGGGCAAGGTCCATCCACATTCGAGCCCAGTGCTCGCCGAATTTCGGGTTGGCGAGCAATCCATCGATCATGGCTTCGTAGGCTACCTCGTCGGGATGAGCAGCGAAGGCATCGGCGGCTTCAATTGTCGGAGGTATACCAATCACATCCAGCCAAACGCGGCGTGCCAGTTGGTGAGATTGCGCCCCAGGGCGCAGCGCGAGTCCTTTGCGAGCCAGCATCGTGGCGACCAGCATATCAATTGGCGAATCCCCGGCGGGAACATCGATCATCGGTCGCGCGACGGGTTCAAATGACCAGTGCCGCCCCCATTCGGCACCTTCGGCAACCCACCGCCGCAGCATTTCCATCTGTGCCGGCTTGAGATCTTTGTGCGAATCCGGCGGTGGCATCATGACCTCCGGATCGCGACTCGCGATGCGCTGAATCAGAGTGCTCTCGTCCGGTTTTCCGGGGACGATCGGCACGCCGCTGTCATGTTCCGCTTTGGCGTCCGCTTCAATGTCAAATCGCAGATTTGCCTTTCGCTCGGCTTTATCCGGCCCATGGCAGGCGTAGCAGCTTGTGGAAAGAATCGGCAGGATGTCGCGGCCAAACTGGGGCGCATCTTCGGCCAGAATCAAAGCGTCGGACGATGCCGCGATCAGAAGTCCTATGACGAGAGTTTGTCGAGTAAAGCGGGGCATTACTTGCCTCTCATGGGTGATTACACCGCACGCGGCTAAGGATGGCAGAATATCGTTTACCGCGTGGGCAATGCCCCGCGCTTCAAATCTCAAATCTCAAATCTCAAACAAAACAATCGCGCGGAGTATAACAACCCCCGTGCCACCATCCAGCATCCGCCATGGAGACACACTCGAGGCGCCTTGGAGATCGACGCTGAACAAGGTCGCCGCGCAGCGTCCAGAGTCGCATTCGGATGCCGGGTCCAATGCACAACGTACATTGTGAGTGCAAGAGCGATTGCAACGACGCAAATGCTTCCCGCGCGCGGGAAGGTGAATTTGATAGCTTCCTGCCTCTGAGAAAAGAAAGTGGTGCTGTTTCAGCCGCCTTGTCACTATGAAACATGAGAGACAGAATCACGACGCCTCTCCGTAAATTTCTTTCCGCAAATCGTGGTCACCCAAGAAGTTGTGCCGTAAGCCATTGAATGGTTTCACGCCACAGCATCTTTCTGATGGCTGGCAGGGTTGAATGACAGATCCAAAGCCCTCAACAAATGACATCTTCGCCAAGATTCGTGCCAAGGCTGCAGCTGCTGCTGCGGCTTCCGAATCCGGCGTGAATCCTGAAGCGCCCTCAACGTCGTCTGACGGAGGTGCTCCTGCGGAAAGCGCCGCACCTGCGGTTGCACCGAAGAGTACCG
>JAYSPO010001151.1:0-6920 GCA_043722015.1 Candidatus Kuenenia sp.
TGGGCAGAAAAATAGCAGCCATTTTTTTGCCCAACATTTTTTTGCCCATAATGTTGAGGCCAGACGATACTTCTTAGCCCGGCGGCGGATCGTTGAAAATATTCGATGTTGAAAGACTTTGGTGACACCATCATCATCGCATTCCTGGTGCTACGTCAGCAAGGGATTGATGGGTGGCCGGGGTTGGAGGGCGCCAGCCCGAAACCCCGGGGCTTCCTTCGCTTCGCTCAGTCCAGCCCCAGCCCCAGCCGATCCATCGAGGCACGATTGACGGAGCACTAGACCTGAAACACGCAACAGTCATTTGGAGTGCGGCGACTTGTCGCCGCTTTGCCTTACCAATACGACATTTTTGTCATTCAGCGTGGGAAAACAGCAAGGAATTCATTACAGGTGAAATCGACCGCACAAACGAACATCGTTTCCAGATCTGAATTACCTGAAAAAAGAAAGCGGTGACGAGTCACCGCACTCCGAAGGTCGCTTGTTTCGGGAACAGCCTTTCATCGAATAACGACGGACACGAATGTCCATCCTCCAGGAAATCCAGGGGACGGCGTCAATTCCTCGTAATCACTTCATGCAGATTCAAAATGGTTCGCGCCACACTGGTCCAGGCCGCCAGTTCAGGTTTCGAAAGATCCTCGGGGCTCGGTTTGGCTCCGACGGACAGCACTTCTGCAGCAACGGCAGGATTCGCTTCGTATTCGGCCAGATGGGACTTTAGCAATTGTTCAAGGATCGTGAGTTCCTCCACTGTCGCGCGACGCGAGACCGCACGGCGGAAGGCGAAGTCCAGTCGATCGTTCGTGGTTGCCCCGCCCTGACGAATCATCAATTCCGCAAACGCACGTGCCGCTTCGACATAGCTGGGATCGTTCAGCAGCACGAGTGATTGCAGTGGAGTGTTCGACCTCGCCCGGTCCGCCGTACATTCTTCGCGGCTCGGAGCATCAAACGCCAACAGACTTGGATGCAGATATTGCCGTTGCCAGTGTGTATAGAGCCCACGATGATACAACTTCTCGCCGACATCATTTTGCCATTCCCGCGCAGGAAAATTCAAATATGCCCAGTAGCCAGCAGGCTGGTACGGAAACACACTTTTGCCACCGACGGAGTCCACCAGCAGCCCACTGATGTCCAACGCATTGTCGCGAACAAGTTCGGCATCAATGCGAAAACGCCCCTGGCGCGCGAGCCAGCGGTTATAGGGATCGGCTTCACGCAAGGCGTCGTCAGAAAGTGATGACTGCTGATATGTTCTGCTCATCAGCATCGCTTTGATCGTGCGTTTGAGATCCCAGCCGTGACTGCGAAAATCGTCCGCCAGAAAATCGATCAACAGCGGATGGCTGGGCCATTCGCCCTGAGCACCAAGGTCGTCCAGTTTGCGGGAGATTCCTGCTCCGAAGTAGATCTTCCACAATCGATTCACGACCACGCGCGGCGTCAGCGGATTTTCCGGTGAGACAATCCATTTTGCCAGATCCAATCGATTCAGACGCTGATCCGTCGGTGTTGCTGAGGACAACACTGCCGGGAACGCCGGCGTGACTTCCTCGCCACTGTCATCCATCCAGTTCCCACGCGGAAGCACACGCACCATGCGCGGCGCGACGGCCTCGGTGATCAATGACGACGGAATGGACGCATCGAGTTCGCCACGTTTCTTTTCAAGCGCTGCCAGTTCATTCCGCACCGGATTCAGCAGCGGAGCAATCGATCGATAGAATGTCGCCAGTTCAGACTGTTGTGTGTCGGTGCGTTGATCCGCAGCCAAGGCCAGCGCGGCGTTGAGACCTGCCGGTGGCGCGTCGGTTGCCTTGATGGGACGAGGCGATGTGGCTACCGACAGCCGAAAGCACCCGACGTTGTGCTGGGGGTTGTCCAGGTTCTGGGCCATCACAATTTTTAGTTTTGCGCCCTCGCCGAGCGTCAGATCGGCAGCAGTTTCAAACACCGCGAAATTTGGTTGCCCGGCTTTCTCCATAATGGCCCAGCCCCATTTTTTGCCCTTGGCATCGCCATCGATCGCAGCCTCGACCGCCCATTTGCCGTACGGATTATCGCCGGCAGCTCCGGTCTGTTCATAAGTTGCTGTGGCGTTTTGTAGCGGAACAGTGATTTCTTCGGCGTCCTTCTGTGCTTCTGGCGTTGGTGGCAGTACCTTCACCATGAATTCCGACAGCACGAAATTCCCATTACCCGCGCGACCTGGCCCTTTGTTCGGCAGTGAATCATCCGGCAGCACCTCCACCCGAAATGCGGTCACGTTAGGCGGCAGATTTGAATATGTCAGTTCGTACGTGTCCGTGGCTGGATTCTTGTCACTTACCAGAATCGCACCGTCCGCCCGGAGTGCCAGTTTCGCACCTTCGACAGACACCATCGAATCTGCCGTCAGGGGTGTCCACGGAATCTGAGTCTTCTCCCAATCGGCCTGAGCCGCAGCAAGTTCCGGGGTGTCGGTTGCTAGAACCGTTTTCCTCGAGGCGATCTGCTGATCCAGCGCGGTGAGATCGGACGCTTGCTGTTCGTTGGGAACTTTGACAAACGGGCCCCAGTTGCCGTCCGAGTTCGCTCCGGAATACAGGCCGCGTTCTTTAATGTCGGCGAAGAAAGCTTCAAAGCGATAGAAGTCCTGCGTCGTCAGCGGGTCAAACTTGTGATCATGGCACTCCGCGCACCCGAGAGTAATCCCCAACCAGGTGCCGGAGGCATTGCGAACTCGCTCGGCAATATACTTCGCCAGATATTCCTTATCCTGCACGCCCCCTTCGGCACTCATCATCCCGAGGCGATTGTATCCTGATGCAATCTGCTGCGAGCGCGTCGGTTCGGGCAACAGATCTCCGGCAAGCTGTTCGACAGTGAATTCATCAAACGGTTTGTTGGCGTTGAACGATTCAATCACATACTGCCGAAATGGTGACACGCTCATCATCTGATCGCCGTGATAACCCACGGTGTCAGCGTACCGCACGAGGTCCAGCCACCACATCGCCAACCGTTCGCCGAAATGCGGAGACTTCAATAATCGGTCAACCACTTTCTCGTAGGCACCCGGTGACTGGTCCGCCAGAAACTCGTCAACTTCTGCGGTTGTCGGCGGCAATCCAATCAGATCGAAGCTGAGTCGTCGAATCAGCGTAATGCGATCCGCTGCTGTGGATGGCTGCAGTTTGTGCTCTGCCAGCGATTGCGCAATGTACAGATCGATCCGGGAACTTGTGGAGTTGATGTGTTCGCCGCCAGCGGCAACTGGATTTCCAATGTTCGTGCGAATCGGCAGGAATGCCCAGTGCCCTTCGTATTGACCTCCCTGCTCGATCCACTTCTTCAACAACTGCGTGTCGCGTTCTGACAGCGACTTTCCCGACTTGGTCGGCGGCATCCTTTTTTCTTCGTCTGTGGATGTCACACGCTGGAACAATTCACTCTCGTCCGGTTTTCCTGGCACCAGTGCACCGCCCGTGCCGTCGCTACCGACCAATCCTTCTTTCGTATCCAGACGCATCTCGGCTTCACGCTTATTCTTGTCCGGGCCGTGACAGAAGAAGCATTTATCGGACAGAATCGGACGAATGTCGCGATTGAATTCGATCACATCAGGAAGCGCAGTCACAGTGGTGGCAGCGTCCTGCCCCAGCGTCACCCCGGGCCTGGCCATGAATAACCCGCCAGTCACCATTCCGGCAAATGCAGCCACGAACAATCTTGAGTACTTGCGACGCATATCAATCCTCGATCAGGACTTGCAACGACGGCTTCAATGAGAATCCGTCGCACGATGGTTGGAATTCAGGAACGCCAGGGAAGCGCTTCGGCGGGAATTTCGTAACTGTATCACCACACACTTTCTCCGGAAGAGCCTGATCCGTCAACCGAGCGCTCATCGCGGGCATGGTTAAGGGTGCAGGCGCCGATTTCGGTAGGTCCTGCTTGCCGAGCAGGACTTCGCGGCCATGCCGCGACCAGCGACGATTCGCGGTCGAAAGGGCGGCCACGTGGCGACGTGGAGCGGATGTGCGACCCATAGCGGTTCGCCTTACGGCGAAAGTCCTTTCCGGCAGAAAGGACCTACCGAACACCGTCCTTTCCGGCAGAAAGGACTATTGTAACAATCATCCGCGAGAGTCCGGACTCGGTCCGTGACTCAGCTCGAAGTCTATCGACTTCGGCTACCGCAAAAGAGCCTCTGCCAGACACGCGCGGAGTATGGCCCGAACGCAGTCTATTCCAGGAAAGGGTCGAATTGGTCCAGCAGGGATCCTGCAGGTTTAGTGGCGTTTTCAGAAGCCGTGTCCTTGATGACCGATTTGACGGACTCTGGTGTCGCGTCCCCCACGCTTTTCCGCACATAGCTTTCGGAGGACTTTGTAGCGCCGTTTGCGGCACTTCCGGATTTGTCAGCTTTGGCGACTGCGGCTTCTTTGGCTCGATTCAACGCGGCCTGGGCACGATTTTCCAGCTGTGTGGAGACTTCTTCAAACATCGAATCGCCGTCTGATGATGTCGCAGGATCCGAGGGCGGAAGCGTTGAGCTGAGGCTGCCAAAAATCCGAGCTTCCGTTGCCTGAGCCTGTTGAGCCGGCGTGCGTTTTACTGCTGCTGGTGCTGGTGCTGCTGCTGCCGTGTCTGAGCTCGTTTTTGGCGCAGCGGATCGCGGAACAGAATGGCTCAACGATTCTGCCGAAATGTGCACGTCATCACGCAGGCCATCAATGACGTCTTCAGCCGAAAACCGCGATGGAACGGCAGGGCGCACAGGATCAGACTCGGCCGCCGCTGCAACGTCCGGTCTCCGGGCCGTTCGAAACGGATCGGCGACGACGGTGTTCTTCGCATCCTGTGGGAACGGGATCCCCGTCAAAACGTCGTCCGCATCTGAATCGGTCTCCGCAGGCTTCGGGGGCGAAGCCGGAATTTCCAGCAAACCAGCATCGTCATCCTTCATGCCGTCCTGAGCGGATTTGTCCAGAAACGACCGAAGTTGATCCAGTGTGGAATTTTCTTCGGTCACAACGTCGGCCAGGGAGTTTGCGACGGATTCGGAAATCAGATCCGACGATCCGTGTGCCATCAAAGCGCGGGCCAGTTCGGGCCGATCGGTCCATTGTGACGGTGACCAGTTCCGGACATCGGCATAGGCCAGCCCCACAGAATGCTGAGGCGTGCGCGGCACCATCTGGAATCCGTCGTGCGAATGAACTACGTGATACTGGAGCGCGACGTACATCGCCGACGCACCCAGCACCGCGCCGAACAGATACGGCTTGGCATTGCTCATCGGATTGAATCCTGATCTTCGGAGGTGGGACTTTGAGCCGATGAAAGGGATCGACACCCTGGTTCAACATGCAGTCAAAGGTCGTGGGAATCAAGTCGGATGCCAGACACCCGAGAGAACATGGCAACCCTATCACGTCTCTGACGGTTTCCTTTGTTCTGTTCCACAGCTGGTCGCGTTTTTTAACTAACTCACGCATCGTCCTCGTGCATGTTTTCGCAGTCCGCAGACTTTACGCAACACGTCCCCACGGCACCGTCCGAGTGGTCCACGGCGGGTTTCCGACAGTTTTGAGAATTCCAGGAGACAGGCTCAAGTCGCGGCAGCGCGGCATGGGTTTAAGGCGAGCGGGGGATGTAAATCCCCTGATGTGTTGCCGCTTGCGTTCAAGCGTTTTGGCCGGAGTATGGCCGAAAATTCTCATTTCGAAAGGTCGCGCCCACGAGCCGTTGACGGAACTGCGGCAGGCTACCATGATGCCGTGAGATCTTCGATCGGCAATCCGGCCCAAACGCGTCTCACTCTGAAACAATCACCGACTTTTGGCAATTGAAATACAATCATGGACTACAGCTTTCAAGGCAAGAACGCACTTGTCACCGGTTCGTCAAAGGGGATTGGCCGCGCGGTCGCGGTCGCGCTGGCGCGAGGTGGGGCGAATGTGACGATCAATTGCAGTTCCAGCAAGGCGCAGGCCGAAGAGGTGGCGAAGGAAATTCGCGATATGGGCCGCAAATCCCTTGTTGTCGCCTGTGATGTGTCCGACCTGAATGCCGTCGAAGACATGGTCAAACAGACCGTTGAGGCGTTTGGCAGCCTGGATCTCTTTGTGTCCAACGCGGTCTACAGCGACAGACAACTGATGGTCGATGCCGACATGGACGGATTCCGACGCACGATCGAAGTCAGTATGTGGGGCGCGCTGCATGGTGTCCGCTCGGCGGCGCAGCAGATGCTGAAGCAAGGTCATGGTGGTGCGATTACGGTGATCAGTTCACCGCATGCAATCATCCCCTTTCCGACGGCGATGGCATACAACATGTCTAAAGCTGCGATTGACCACATGGCGCGCACAGCCGCGATCGAACTTGTGAAATCCGGCATTCGCGTCAACGTGTTCCATCCGGGCTGGATCGATACGCCGGGCGAAAGAAAATTCTTCACAGAGGAGCAACTCAAGGAAGGCGCTGAAGGTCTCCCGATGGGCCGCATGGGAACCAGCGACGAGATGGCTCATGGAGTCTGCTTCACACTGAGCGACGAAGGGTCCTATATGACCGGCACCACGCTCACGATGGACGGTGGCGTCGGTCTGCCCTGGTGGTCGAAGCGGACCGAAGGCAAGCAGTAGCCAGTGCGACCGCTTGTGCAATGCACAGCATCTTGCCGTTAATTCGGACTCTGGCTTTCCCGGTTGATCGATGAAGCAGATACCCGAGCGGCTCTAACTGACGCGACATTGTGCAGCTCCAACTGTTTCCCAGAGGAAATGTGTTAGAAACGTGGTAAATCCCACGTTTTCGCCGCACTGCCGTTTCCGGCAGGTTGACTCAAGCTGAGTCACAGCAAAGGTTTAGAAAAGTCGGGGCGACACGATTTGAACGTGCGACTTCCTGCTCCCAAAGCA
>JAYSPO010001152.1:0-4782 GCA_043722015.1 Candidatus Kuenenia sp.
TAGCCCACCATCTCTTTCACCATCCGGGCAAGCCGGATGGGGTCATCAATGAAAAAGTTAGACAGTCGAGGTAAAGGGATTAAGGATTATGGACATGACGTCAACGACACTCCGATGCTTCTTTCTGGCGTTCCTTTGCTGTCTATTCACCAATTCAGCAGCCGCGCAGCAGGAAGGTGATCGTGATTCGCAACTCAATGATCAGCAGTTGCGGGACGGAGTCAAGAAAGCCCTGGCCCGCGGCTGTGATTTCCTGAAGCGGACTCAGGAAGCTGATGGATCGTGGTCAGCTCAGGGCGGCAATCTGCTGAAATTCCGCGATGGATTCACGTCGCTGGCCATCATGGCGCAGATCAACAGCGACGTGCCTGTTGATGCGAGTGAAGTCCAGCGAGGTCTGGATTATCTTCGACGCCGACCGATCGGTGGTTCGGACGGCATTACGGGAGTTTACGAAACGTCATTGATCATTATGGCTCTGTGCGCCGCAGAACAATACGATCGCGATCTGCCGCGAATTCAACTGTTGTCCACGGCGCTGGAAAACGCTCAGATTCGATCGGGCGAAGACGCTGGGCTGTGGGACTACAATCTGTCCGGCGGAGGAGGCGGTGACGCCAGTAACGGCCAATATGCCGTTCTCGCCCTGCGCGATGCCGCCTACGCCGGAGCAACCATTTCGCGCAAGACATGGGAACGAGTTCACGAACGCTGGACCACAGCTCAAAACTCGGATGGCGGATGGGGCTATAGTTCCAGCCAGCCTGCGTCAAGGGGAAGCATGACGGTTGCCGGATTATCGACGGTCGCGATTACGACACGCATGCTTCAGGATGACAGTAACGTCGGAGTGGATGGGCGACCGGATTGTTGCTGGACACCGCCCCCGAATCTGGCCATGGAGAATGGTCGCCAGTGGATGTCCCGGAATTTTTCTGTCACGACAAATCCCGCATTCAACAGTTGGTATTATTACTACCTGTATGGCCTGGAGCGCGCGGGCCGGATGAGCAGCGTCCGGTTTTTCGGCAACTACGACTGGTATCGCCGCGGTGCTCAGGTCCTTGTGGCGGGTCAACTACCCGCTGGAGAATGGCTGTCGCAGGACGTAAACGAGCGGGATCCGGTGCTCAATGCAGCGATGTCTCTGTTATTCCTGTCAAAGGGGCTTTCGCGCGTCGTCGTGCATAAGCTTGACTACAACTCACCGAATGGCGAAACGCTTGAAAGTGGCGAATGGAATCGACATCCGCAGGACGTGGTGAATCTGGTCGATCTGATTGATGGGCTTCCGAAGTGGCCGCCACGACTCATCAGCCAGGTCGTGACACTCAGCCGGTTGAAACAGGAAACCGCCGTGCTGGAACTCAATCAGGCACCCGTACTGTTTATCTCCGGACGCGAGGCACCGCAGTTGACGGACGAGCAAGTCGGCTGGCTCCGCGACTACATCGACGCAGGTGGTTTCATTTTTGCGAGCGGAAATTGCGACGGCAAAGGCTTTGACGTCGGGTTCCGTGAACTGATCAAACGCATGTTTCCGCAGGGAGATGCATCATTACAGCGACTGCTCGGTGATCACCCCGTGTATCGCAGCGAGTACCTGCTGAACTCCGAACAGATGGAACTCTGGGGCGTTGATTTCGGATGTCGCACGTCCATCATCTATTCACCGGATGACATCGGATGTCTGTGGCAGAAGTGGATGAAACATGAGCCGCCGAATCGGAATGCAAGTCTCAGTCAACAGATTATTCGCGGGACGCGGATCGGTGTGAATGTGATTGCATATGCGACAGGTCGCGAACCGCCCGAAAAGCTGGATGATGTGATTGTACGCCGCAAGGACACCGCCGCAGCGGTTGAACGAGGTTTGCTGCAGATCGGTAAACTGCGTCACAACGGCGGATGGGATACGGCACCAAAGGCGATCAAGAATCTGCTTGTGGCCCTGAATGAAACGGTCGGTGTCGCAGCATCGACTCAGTCTGAAGCCATACCGATCACGCTGGAAGAAATGTCGAGGTTTCCGCTCGTCTACATGCATGGGCGACATCGTTTTCAGTTACAGCCTGTTCAGCACGACGCGCTGCGAGATTACCTGAATCGCGGCGGTGTATTACTCGCAGATGCCTGCTGCGGTTCCAGCAACTTTGATCGGGGCTTTCGCGATCTGGTGAAACAGCTTTATCCGGACCAGGAACTCGTTCAGATCCCGGCCGACCATGAGATGTTTACGGAAGCAGTTGGTCACGAAATCAAACAGGTTCGCCGTCGCCGGTTGGTGCCTTCGCAAAAAGACGCCACGCTTGAGATCAAAGAAGAAATTGGCCCGCCATTTCTGGAAGGCATCGAAATTGAAGGGCGTTTCGCCATCATCTACAGCCGCTACGACATCAGCTGCGCTCTGGAACATCAGGCGTCACTGTCATGCGATGGCTATGTCGAAGAGGATGCGGCGAAACTGGCAATTAACGCGGTGCTGTACGCGATGCTGCAGAGTTTCAGTAGTAAGTAATGATTGCATTGTTTCCGTAGCTTGGACATTCTTGTCCGAGTCCTCGCCAAAAAGCTTTCCGCAGGCGTAAGATTCCTGATTTACAGTCAGCTTCGCTTCGACAGAGTCGGCTGACAATCTGACGGACATGGATGTCCATCCGACATAAGAACACTTTTCGCCCACAATGGTCGTTGGAACATTATGCTGAGTCCTGCCGAATCTGTCGGGTTGTTTGGAACGACTTTGGACAACCGAGTGCGGAAGGCCGTGCAGCGCATCGGCGACGGCACGCTGGCGAGGATTGCCGATCGACTCCGGATCGATGCGCAGGCCAACGCTGTGGTCTACGAAAGAGACGGCGTTGAAGAACCCGTCCGGATCATGCTGCGGCCACTGCTCGCCATGCCGGAACAGCTCAGTTACGTCGATCATGTCTGCATGAAACTGGCGGAATCGCTCAAGCGTTTGCCCGGACTGTATCTGGAAGACGAACAGGTTCGACGAATTCTGGCAATTACACCGGCAGAAGATCGGTTCCTGCGGGATATCTGGACTCCGCGGCATCAGCATCTCAATCCACTCTACGGACGTCTGGACGCGGTGTGCGACTTTACGAGTGCCGGATGGCAGGAATCGCTGCTGTTCCTGGAGCCCAATCTTTCCGGCGTCGGGGGTATTCATTATGCCCCGCTGGCAGAACAACTCGTGATGCGTGACGTCGTGCCAACTTTGCTGGCGCAGGATCCTGAACTGGATATCGAGCTGCCTCGTGATCAGCGTGAACTCTTCCTGCAGGTCCTGATCGATCATGCCCGTGCCATCGGACGCAACAATTTCCATCTGTGTCTGGTTGAACCAAAATATACGCATGACGGTCCGAATGAACAATCGATTCTGAAACAACATCTGTCAGAGCTTCATGGGATCACCATCGTCCATGCCGATCCACGCGAACTTCGCATCGAAGGCGAAGAAGTTTACTACGAAGATGTGCAGATCGATGTCGCGTATCGCGACTATGAAACGCGTGACCTCGTGGCACTCGAACAGGAAATCGGGAAACCTCTCGATGCAATGCGCCTGCTGTTTCATCAGAACCGCGTGGTGTCGTCGATGGTTGGCGATTTTGATCACAAAAGTTGCTGGGAACTGATGACGGACGAATCCATTGCAGCACGGCTGTTCACCGCCGAAGAACGTCGACTGTTTCGTCGGCATGTGCTGTGGACGCGCATCGTCGGCGATCGTCGCACGACGCTGCCACATGGCAAAGAAGGTCACCTGCTGGATTTCGCTCGCAAAAATCGCGAACGTCTGGTGCTGAAGCCGAATCGCGGCTACGGAGGAAAAGGTGTAACTCTTGGATCAGCCACTGAACAGGCTGAATGGGATCAACTGATCGAAGTGGCCGCTGTCAGTTTCACCGATCCTGAAACGTCATGGGTGCTGCAGTCGGTGGCACGGCTGCCGGTCCACGAGTTTCCAGTCGTGGGGCCGGGCGGGACAGTTTTTGAGGAACCGTTTTATGCCGTCATGGGATTCGCGACGACCGAGAACGGCCTGGGAATTCTGTGCCGCGTGTCGCAGAAGCAGGTCGTGAATGTGGCTCAGCATGGTGGCTTAGCCGTGGTCCTCATTGCGCGGCCACCACGTGAACTCAAGATGCCGCGCCGCACGCCCGTCCGCACCGAAGGCGCAGAACAAACGCTGCGTTTGCGAATCACAGAATTGCTGCATCTGGATCAGACAATCGGGCTCCTTGGCTGGGACGAAGAAACCAAAATGCCGCCGATGGGGCGGGTTCAGCGAGGTGAGCAGCTGGCAACCCTGGAAGGTCTGCGCCACAGGATGCTGACCGCCGACGACCTGGGAGATCTGGTCGAAGAGGTCGCCCAGCAGCGTGAAGACGATGAACGCTGGACTCGCGAACTCACCTTATTGCGGCGGCTGCGGCGACAGTCGTTGGCGGTTTCCGAGGAGCTGGTTCGTGATCTGGCAAAGGCGAAATCCCGGTCTTTGGGTGCCTGGGAAGATGCTTACGCCGCGAACGATTTCGCGTTGTTTGCTCCCGCGTTTGAAAAACTTCTGATATTGGTCAGGGAGCGAGCCTCAACCCTGGCTCGTGGCGGTGATCCATATGATGCGATGCTGGAAGATCATGAACCGGGGATGTCACGATCGCGACTTGATCCGGTGCTGGCGGACCTCAAACTGAAACTCGTGCCGCTCGTTGAAAAATGGTCGGCCGCCACTGCTGGGAATGCCGTTCTTCTCAAAGGCCG
>JAYSPO010001153.1:0-3684 GCA_043722015.1 Candidatus Kuenenia sp.
ATTTGCATACTCAGTCGCCACCGCCCGTGATTCTGGCAATGACGGATCGCCATTTCGCGATTTTGTTCCAGACGAGGCCCATCCATTGGCTGAAGATAAAAGTGCGAAAAATCCAGATGTTCAAATTGCTCCGGATCCGCCCCGAGTTGCGGATAGACCAACTTGAGTTCGTCCCCGGATGTAACAACGACTTTCGTATTGGCTTTCGGACTGACACAGACCCAGTCAATCCCTGCAGGCACTGGAATCGTGCCATTGGTCTCGACTGCGATTTCAAGTCCTTGTTCGTGAAATGCTTTGATTAACAGTGCATCGAGTTGCAGCAGGGGTTCGCCACCAGTGCAAACCACATATGGATTGCCCGTACCCGTCCAAAGTGCAGCGACAGTCTCTGCCAGATCTTGTGCCGTTTCGAATCGTCCGCCGTGGTCTCCATCAGTACCAACAAAATCGGTGTCGCAGAACCGGCAGATTGCTGTTGGGCGATCCTGCTCACGACCAGACCACAGGTTGCAGCCTGTGAAACGGCAGAAAACTGCTGGCCGACCGCTGTGTGCGCCTTCGCCTTGCAGCGTGAGGTAAAGCTCTTTGATGGAATACGCCATTCAGTTCAACCCTGCTGTACTGCGTAGCGAACGGGATCGGGAACGCCGACTTCGGCGAATCCTGCAAGTCGAAGCAAACAAGCATCGCAGCGGCCGCAGGCTTCACCGTCTTCCGTGGGTTGATAGCAGGTGCTGGACAACGCGAAGTCAACACCCAACTCTAGACCCTTCCGGATAATCTGAGCTTTGGTCAGATGAATCAGCGGAGTATGGATTCGAAGCCGTTGGCCGGATTCCACAGCCTGTTTTGTCGCAAGGTTCGCCATCGCTTCGAATGCGGCAATGTATTCCGGGCGACAATCAGGGTAACCAGCATAGTCCAAGGCGTTGACGCCAACGAAAATGTCAAAAGCGGCAATCGATTCAGCGTATGCCAGCGCACATGACAACAGAATCGTGTTTCGTGCCGGAACGTATGTAACCGGAATCGCAGCGTTCATCTCATCAACCGTGCGATCCGTCGGGACGGCAATATCGTCGGTCAATGCTGAATGCCCGATGCCTCGCAGGTCAACACTCATGAATCGGTGTTCTGCAACACCCATCGTCTTGGCAACTTTGCCTGCAGCAATCAGTTCCAGTTCATGCCGTTGACCGTACTGCACAGTCATCGCATAGAGTTCAAACCCCTCGGCTTGCGCGATCGCCATCGCCGTGGATGAGTCCAGTCCCCCGCTGAGCAACACAACTGCACGCCGTTGAGTCACTTGTATTCTCCGTTTCTTGCCCTGTATTACAGTAATCCCCTGCCACGCTCACCCGCTGTTTGAGTAAGTTAACCATCCGCGATGGCAATCGTCAAACGAAACTGCACGTGTAGGATACTTTCTCTCAGTACAGTTACTGCGTGAGAAATGCGATTGCTGTCGTTGCAGTTATTGTCAGCCAGTAATTGAGCGTGTTTTTCGCAGTAATGACACATTTAGCGGAACGCTCAAATGTCGATAACGGCATCACTCGAATCGGGCTACTTCCGGGACGATTCACTCTCGACACCGTGGTCAATTGTGCGTGGCGATTCGCACTAACTTGAGATGCTTGCCGAGCGAGAATGAGGAGGTGTTTGCGTATCATGCCGGACCGATCCCGATCAAAAAACGGAGCACTACCTCCAATCGCTGGATGGAATCTCATCACGCTGCTTCAAAGCGATCGTGATGCTCACTCAAAACGAACGGATACCTGCGCATAGCTGTTGCCGCCACCTCCGACGATGACGATCCACCCGATGCCGGGGTGTCGTGGCGCTGTGAGATTCTGTTCGGCTGTGTCAGACGTGATTGTGAGGACTCGTTTCGCGGTTTCGAAGGTGATAACCGCTTTGAAAGTTGGAATGGCGTTGCGGCAATAGGACGCGATGAGTTCCGCAATGTCGTGTTTCAGCATGCCCTGTGATTCGAGGGCCGCGTAGGTCAGTTTCTTGCCGATGTCGTCGGTCATCTCAATGATGAGTCCGACCGGATCATCCAAGCCAGACTCCTGCATTCTCCGAACCACATCCGGGCCGTTGTGCGACAACAGGTGCCGCCGCAATTCTCGTGATTCGTTGGAAAGGCCGTTGTTCATGGGCGGCTCGCAATGAACTGAAAGTGCTGTGAATTTGGATTTGTAGAATGACGTTCTGAGTATTGGATGGTCGTTCTTTCCGGAAGGCAATGAAAACGGCCTGAAGCTTCATCTTGAAACTTCAGGCCGAGGGCATCGATGCGGTTCATGGTTTTCCGGCCTCAGGATTTTTTGGTCTCGGCCTTGGGTGGCTGAGTGGGCTCCTGCTGAGGTTTGCTGGGTTTGTGAGGGTGATGACTTCCGCCGTTTGCCATGGTTGCACTGCCTTTCATCCTAAATTCCACAGATGACTATGGGTTACGGTAACTCATAGTGTGTAGACGCATAGTCTGCATTCGCTCAGGCTACATGTCAACCCAGTTTTTCGGAATTCTTTGGCAGCGACGGGCAAAAACCAGTGAAGGACATTCGAAAAGTTTTCGGTGATCGAATGAAGGAAATTCGTTTGGGCAAAGGCGTCTCACAGGAGGCACTGGCGGCGGCGGCGGATCTGCATCGAACCTATGTCAGCAGCGTGGAACGTGGTGAACGAAACGTTTCCATCGTCAATATCGCTCGACTGGCCGATGCGCTGAATGTGCCGATCCGCGAATTCTTTCCCGGCAAATAGCCCTGTTTGGCCATGACTCGAATCAGCGATGATTGATCGAGGACGGATCTGACGACAACAACCGCCCTGTACGCTGATAGTATTTTTGCAGGGTGTCGCGGGAAGTCAGGTAGAACACCGCCTCAACCAGCAGGAATCCGGGATCAATCCAACTGATCTGGCACGGTGGCTGAATGCTGATTCGATGGCAGATCCAGGTGATGGCGCTCGCTACAAACATGTTCGAGTAAAACTGATAGTGACGGTAATGGATTTCAATCAGCAGGTTGAAGGCGTCCACTTTTCCGGGGAGCTGTGAAAAATCCAGCTCGGGGGCCGTCAGTCCCGTTGCCGCATGGACGAGATCCACGCAGGCCCAGCGAATGGCCGTGACCGTCATGCCGACAGCCAGCGATGCCACGGTCAGGTACAGGAATCCGCTGATTGTCGGTGCGTCACTCGGAGTTGCTGCAAACCAAGCTCGCAGTGATGGCGAGAAGGAACTCAGACCCCAGAGTGCGGTGGCTCCCGGAACAAGGTACGCAATCAGGACTCCAAAGTTGTTACTGGTGACGTCTTTCACCAGGTCACCGTACCTCAGTTCGGCTCATCGCGCAAGTTTGGTAATTGAATCTGTCGCTACCCGAATAGGGATTGCGGTATTTCAGACAACCACGCCGTGGGCTCTTATCGATGGTTGTGCTGATCCCTTTCCGGAGTGTTTGGGGTCGATGACTAGGCTTCAGTGGCAATTCAGGGTGCAGCGCCGGTAGATCTGTTCAAAGGCAATCCGCCCGCAGCAACATCTCCTGCAACAGCCACGCACACCACAACTGCCAAGACAGCCACCGCCGCATGCATGAGTGTGGGAGGTAGCCGCCGTCGTGATTTTTCATTGTATCACGGCGTCAAGGTCCGTTCGCC
>JAYSPO010001154.1:0-2229 GCA_043722015.1 Candidatus Kuenenia sp.
GACGGGCGTTGCGGCGACGCTGTCTCGTTCAGGAATCGTGGCCGGCGTTTTTTGTCTTGTCGTTTGTGCCGCATCCCGGATGCAATTGCGGAAGTCACTACTGCTGCTTGTGCCGTTTTCGATTCTGCTGGCAAGTGTAAGTATCTTCCTGACAGCATTTGAGCTGGATACACTGGTTCTGGCAGAGCTGACGACGTTGAAGGATCCAGTTTCGGAATCCACAAGTCGCTTACTTCACTGGTCCGATTCGCTGGGTTCGATGCGGGATTTTCCACTGCTCGGGGCAGGGCAGGGGGCCTATGCCTGGTCCACGCTGCCTTATCAGAGGCGCGGCGGTTCGCACTGGTTCATGAACGCGGACAATCAGTACGTCGAGATTCTTGTGGAATCCGGACTGTTGGGATTCGTGCTGTTTGCCGGGTTCGGAATGCTGCTGACCGTTCTCTCAATTCAACTCATCCTGAAAAAATCGCCATCTCGTTCGGAACAGGGGCTTTGGTCTCATCGGATTGCAATTGGGCTGGCAGGCATGGCGATGATGGCGTCACAAGGAATCGTGGCATTCTTTGATTTCGGGATTGGCCTGAGCTCAACGCTGGCAGCGATTGCCGTTTTCGCAGGCGTGTTGACCGCAACTCACCGCAGCCAGCCTTCAACATCACGGGCTCACCAGGCATGGTATGCGTTGGATGGCGGAGTAGCGGGGTGGGTCTTGCGACTCGCACTGGTATCTGCAGCATGCGGAGCAGTCGCGGAATTGCATCATGCAGACCAGATTTATCCGGCGATTGTTGAATCGGCCAGACTTTTTGATTCACCCGTAACGAGGGATGCGCTTGCACGACTTCCTGTGCTCGACGAACAGTTGACCGCCGCGTTGAAAAACTATCCAGATGACCCGCTTGTCCGCGATTCGCTGGTGGATGTGGTGGAAGCGAGATTCCGACTGCGATTGATAGACGCTCTGGCTCCACCGGGTCCTCCCGTCGATGGCGCGCAGCTGCAGTCTGCATGGACACAATTGACACCATTGGGGCTGGCAGAACGAGTCGTGATGCTGAAGAAGAACCAGGATCCTGCAAGTTTCAAGGGAATACAGTCTTTAGTCAAAACACTGTCAGAAGAATTTCCGTGGCAAGAAATGGCGCGCGATGCGTCTCGCCGGATTCCGCTTGCACCGGGACTTGCTGTAGACGCCGCGTCGGGATCGATCAGTGTCGGCGAACTCGATGACGCACAGTTGAGCGAACTCACTGTCGTCCGGTTTGCCCACCCCGCAGGTGCGCGTTGGTTGTATCAGTGCGGAATTGTGTGTCTCATTGCTGATCACCCGCAACAGGCCGTGGCGTTCTGGAATCAGTCGGCAGAGGTTTCAGAGAGTTTCCGAGTCAACATTCTGGTGGACGCATTGCGATTCTGCACACCCGAACAGTCTCTGGAATTATTTGCACCTACCGAGTATGCCGCGACAGTTCGAGCAGGCTTGTCCATGCCAAATCCCGATTTGCAGGAAGGACTTTGGAAAGTCGCCGAATTGCAGTGGCCGACTGCGGTCAGGAATCCAACAGCTGACCAGCGGATTCAGCGCGCGAACTACTTGTTGCGCCGGGAATCACCCGAGGCTGCATTGGAATGGATCGACGTCTGTCTCGCGGAATTTCCTCAGACGCTGCCACTGCGTCAAACGCGGGCGGAAACGCTTGAAAAACTTGGAAAATTCGACGAAGCCATCGGAGAATGGCTGCGTTACGAGCACTATGACCCGAAGAGTTCACTGCCAGCAGCATCGATCAAACGGTTGATGGACGCGAAGTTCAAATGAGGCCTGGATAATTGGCGAGCGGCATGCGTCAGCTTGCCGGTACAAAAACAAGGCACCGGAGGGCTCACGTCGCGGCTGGCCAATTTGTAATTTTGTAGGGTGTGACAAGCGCCAGCGCCGGCACACCAGTGAAGCGGTGTGCCTGCGCGTTGCTTGTCACACCCTACGGGTTTTCCATCGTCAATCACTGGACCGGATTGATGCAGAACTTCGGTCAAGTGAATGAGATTGCAGATTTGCAAGTGGTTTTTCTTGCTGGCCCGAGTTTCCTTCCAGTTTGGAAAAGCAAAAGTTGTTTTAGGCAGCGCAGCGAAACTGCAACAGGCTGGCGGAACCTCTGCAGGACGAGTCGTCACGCTCAGCCTTGCGAAGAATCCACGAAAATCAAAGAGGCTTATGGAAAAATC
>JAYSPO010001155.1:0-7235 GCA_043722015.1 Candidatus Kuenenia sp.
TCGTCACGGCGGAGCGTGACGGCTACTTTGTGGCGGAATCGTTGACAGTCCCAGAACCGAACCTTCAGCGACTTGTTCTTGTCAGAAAAACAGGGTAGCTTTTCTGACAAGGATTTAGCCAACAAATGACAGATAACACGGAAAAAAGCATACTCAAACGAATTCGCGGCTCGGGACGTGGTTCCGTGTTCCTTCCGAACCAGTTTACGGACCTTGGTGAACGCTCGGCCATCGACAAAGCGTTGTCGCGATTGGCGGCGAACGGAACGATCCGGCGGCTGGCTCGGGGTGTCTACGACTACCCCAGAACGCATCCCATGATGGGCGAACTTTCGCCAACGATCGATGCGGTTGCGAAAGCCATTGCCGGACGCGATCAGATACGACTGCAACCAACCGGGACCTACGCGGCAAATCTGCTGGGACTTTCCGAACAGGTTCCCGCGAAAGTCGTCTTTTTGACGGATGGAGCCAGTCGCACCGTGAACGTCGGAGCGATGAAAATCCAGCTAAGGCAAACAACGCCACGCAACATGGCAACGGCAGGACGATTAAGCGGACTGCTGATTCAGGCCCTGCGAAGCATCGGCAAAGAACACTTGACGGCTGGTCATATTCGCCAGATCAAACAGCGATTGCCAGCCAGCGAACGGAATGCACTCATGCGTGATCTGAAACTCGCTCCGGTTTGGATGCAGGCGGTGTTTCGTGAATTGACCGAGGACGAGGTATGAAGTCTCAGTTTCTCTTGTTGCCGCAAACTGAACAGGCAGAATACTTCGTTGAAGCGGGAACACGGCGCGGCCTTTCGCCCGTCATCGTGGATAAAGATTTCTAGGTCTGCTGGATGCTGGGCGTCGTGTTTGAATCGCCGTTCGCGAATGATGTGGTCTTCAAAGGCGGAACGTCGCTGTCGAAAGTCTTTGGAGTGATTGATCGCTTTTCGGAAGACATCGACCTGTCACTCTCACCAGAGTTTCTCAAGTTGCCGGTGGCTGGTGCCAGTCGGAATCAGGCGCACAAGTGGATGGAAAGTGCGGAGGCCGCCTGTTCTGATGCGGTGCGTGGCCGTGGCTGGCGGATGTGTTTCCGGCGGTCTTATCTGATTAGAGCTGTGAAGTGGTGGGTTCGGAGATCGAGCGGACGTTCTGGGAGAAAGCCACAATTCTGCACGCGGAACATCATCGTCCTCCGGGAAAGCCGACTCCCGATCGTTTCTCGCGGCACTATGCCGACACCGCCGCTCTGGCCAGTCATCCTGCCGGAGCGGCGGCGGTGGATCAGACAGAAACCCGAGATCGCGTGGTTCGGTGGAAATCACAGTTCTTCGGGAGTTAGTGGGCTCGGTACGATTTGGCGGTGCAGGGAACGTTTCGACTGCTACCTGCGACGGATCGGGTTGCGTCGCTGCAACGCGATTATCAGTCAATGAAGGACATGTATTTGTCGGAACCGGTGACGTTCGAGACCATTCTGGAAACACTGACTCGGTTGGAAGACCGCATTAACGACAGGTCGTGAAGCGTGATACAATTCGCATTTCTGAACACTGAGTTTCCGGCGGTGTTTGAATCCGCCGCCAAAGCGGAATCACTGGCTGTGACTGATCCACGTACGGCGTGCTTCTACGCGCGTCGAACCCTGGAGTTGGCGGTATCGCGGGCGTACAAGTTCGACGGCGGGCTGAAGTTGCCGTATCAGGACAATATCTCGGCATTGATCCACGAACCGACGTTCAAGCAAATCGCCGGTGATGCGGTGGCGAACATGTCAAACGCCACGGCAATGCATCTTGGGAGATCTTCACGAACCTTGTGGACGCTTACGGTCACGCTGAACGCAAAGTGATATTCCTGGGCGACTTTATTGACCGAGGACCGCAAATTCAAAAAGTGCTGGAAATCGTGCGACCGATGGTCGAGAGTGGAAACGCCCTCGCCGTCATGGGCAACCCCGAATTCAACGCTCTGGCGTTTCACACGAAACACATCGAGCGAAGAGATGTGTTTCTTTGCAAAAGAAACATCAAAAACATTCGCTAGCACGGTCAAACAATTCTCCAACTCACTGATGAGCACTTGGCCGACGCCATTAACTGGTTCGGGACGTTGCCGATGTGATTGGAACTGGACGGTCGCCATTCTTGATTCCTTGCCAATTGCCAATCTCCTTGTTTGGCGGTAAAATCCTTGCATGAGCATTACATCTAGACTCACTACCAAGAATCAGACAACGATCCCCAAGGCCGTGGTTGAGGCGCTGCAGATCAAGCCATCCTCGCTGTTGCTGTATGAGATCGAACCAGATGGCCGAGTTGTGCTGAGCGCCAAATCAGCGACATTCGAAGAGCTGGCCGATACTTTCCCCACGAAGCGGCCCAAAAAGTCGATTTCGGACGCTCAGATTCAGGCAGCCGTTCACTCTGGTGCCACTCGGCGTTTCAGAAAGTCGCAATCGTGATCGGACTGGATACCAACGTATTGGTCCGATACCTGACTCGCGATGACGAATCACAATACCGTGCGACGATGAAGCTGTTGACCCGCAAATCGGCCAGGTTCTTCGTCGCCGATCTCGTCCTGGTGGAAACGGACTGGGTCCTGTCCAGCCTTTATGATTGGACACGCGACGAAATCGCCGATGCGTTTGCTCGATTGCTGCAGGTTCACAATCTGCAATTCGAAGACGAAGACCGCATTCGGCATTCACTCGGAGCCGTCCGTCGCGGTGCCGATCTTTCGGACGAACTTCTCATTGCGATGAGTCGCAATCTGGGCTGCCGCGAATTCGCCACGTTCGACACTGCCGTTGCCAAACGCCATGCGAAATTCGCCTTCGTCCCCAAAGACTAACTGCGTCCGGATCGTATTCGTTCTCCACGTCGAAACGTCCCGGTCAGCAGATTCTGAACACTGAACACTGCAAATTGAAAACTCCCACATGGCCCTCAACTCCGCCACCATTAAATCCATCCAGGACATCATGCGAAAAGACGCTGGTGTCGATGTTTGGTTCAAAAGCCCGCCGGTGCAAGACAGCAAGGTTCGTTGATTTTCCCATGAATTACTGCGGGGGCGGAAGGCGCGATTCACATGGTTGATTGTCCAGACGGCTCTTCCATCCTCGCAGACACATCGCAGGCCGTCCGGAACGATCCTGTGGCACTGGTTTGCGAGGACTGGGTTGTTGGGAGCATTCCAGCGGCTGAAATACGGGTTGTCGGTTGAGTGTGGTTGTTCGCAATGACATACTGTTCCGCATGAATCCCTTTGAAGTTGGAAATCTTGAACCACATCAGCCACGGCGCCGAGCGACGGGTCGGCCAGGCAGGCTGGTTTGGCTGTTGATTGTACCGGTGGGCGGACTGACCATCGGTCTGATCATTTTGCTTGTATTCGGTGCGCTCGTAATTCGTTCGGCGATCACCGGGTAAGAAATCACGTACACCCAGTGGTTGCGGGGATGCGGCAGCGGGCGTAACCATTGCACCAACAAAAAAGCCGACTGACGCAAATCAGGCGGCTTTTCGTATTTCATTGCCGAATCGGGTTACGCCCGGCTGGGCGTATTTTGAATAGTATTGGCCACGATCTGAACTTTTCCAGAAACGATTGGCGATTGCCTGAAAGTCGCTTCCGTCAATTTTTTTGCTGGTTATTTCAAGTACCGGAGGCGGGGGTCGAATTAACAGCATTTTGCCAGCGAAAACTGCACTTTCTGAAATCCCAGGGGCACAGGCAGGGGCAATCGATTCTGAATCTGATTCGCAGGGGCAAATGAGGCAGCAGGCTCTCGACGATCTGCAACGAGCCTGGAAGTCTATTCGGCGGATGGAAACTCTGTCGGACGATCCCGCAGAAGCCAAAGTTGCGGAACGTGCCCTAGAGTTCGTGGACAAGGCGTTCGCCGAACTTGAATCGAAAGAACGAAAGGTGATGCGATGAGTCAGAATGGAACGAGCAACGAATTGGTGAGCGTCTGTGAAGCGCGACGCAACCTGATTCCGAAGAAGGCTTGTCGAGAAGTCAGCTCGGCGACGGTATGGAGATGGATCAACAGAGGGATCAACGATGTCCGACTTGAAGTCGTCTACGTCGGCAGTAGGCCGCATACGAGTCAGGAAATGATTGCTGATTTCTTCGCGCGTGTGACATCGTCACGGATGGCGAAACGTGACGCACGCGACGAGACTGTTTCTGATGACGAATTGTCTGCGGCTGGGCTGAATTAACTCGAATTCTGGGTGAAACGCAGTTTTCGCCCAGATTTCAAAAGCGTTGCAAGTCACGGCCAGTTCGTAACTTGCGACGCTTTTTTATTTTTGCCAGTGCGGACAGAAGCGCGAGTCGGAACGATTTCCGACTCAGATTTTCGCAAATGGCTGATCTCACCGGAAGTGGATTCGGTGGCCGTGAAATGGACCAGAGGCTTGATTGAACGCTGGCAACAGTCTTGCCGTCGCATCCAACAATCTTCGCTATCTCCCGATCAGACTTCAGTTTGTCTGACCAGATCTCCGCAACGATCCTCGCGCGTAAATCTCCCGGCGCAGCGCTGCGCGAGTTTTTTTGCGGAACTGCAAACCGTTTGCAGTTCCGCACCTGCAAACCGCACGGGCCCTGATGCAATCGTGACAACAGCGAAGCACGGAACCAATAGATTCATTGAGAAAGTAGATTTGTCTCAAGACAAACCTACATCATAAAAGGTATCGAGACTGTCGGCAGCGAGCGGCGCGACATGGCTTCTGGTGACATCACCTGACACTTCGATTACTAATTATGAAAACCGTGTTGACAAAAAATCTTAGCACATATGAGAGAACTTAGTCAGCAAAACTATCGTCCAGCCATTGACAGTGCTTTCAAAATGATTCAAGAATAGAAAGAGCCACATCTGCAGCGGGCAGACGTGGCTCTTAAATTTTTTCTGTGTGTCGTTTCAGCGACCACAGGATCGTCCGGCAGAAGCAAGCTACCAGACAATGTATCATACGCTATCCAGCGACCTCGCGTCACCAAAATCAGAAATAAATCTCGCAAGACCGGCTGAGGTCAAAACCGAGAAGCTGGCAACGACAGCATCCTCCCATCTGGTCGAGGTGTGCGCGCCGCGATCACTGGCTGATTATCTCGCCAACCCGCGACTGAATCCTATCGTCCGAATGTTGATAATTGATTTTGCGCGTGAGCGCTGCGGTAAATTGATCAACCAGCCATTGCTGTGCAAGTCACCAGGTATTGGCAGTCGGACGTGTGGCTACTTCCGCGATGCGACGCGCGAACTTGAGGTGATGGGCCTGATTACCATCGATCGTCGATTTAGCGATTTCCGTGACGTGGATCGTCAATCGTACCGATACACAGTGATCCATCATGCCCCTACTGTACACTCACACAGCGCGCATGATATTAGGATTGATGTTCCTGAAGGGGGATGTGTGTGGTTGGTAGTAGATATTGGTTACTTAGAGGATTGCTTACAGAAAGGCAGAAAAGCCCTGAAATGGGAAACTATCGAAGCAACAAAAGCCTCTCTGGAGACAGTCACACTCATTGACGTCCCGATCGACGACTCTGAACTCAGAGCGCTCGCAGAAACACACATAAAAGAAAAAAAGCCGCGCATCAAAGTTGCTGAACTCACAGAGAAAGTCGATCGTCAGGTTGCTGCAATCAGAGCGGCTGAACGGAATCCAGCGGGTGGCAAAATCACGCGAAAATCAGGCAGAATCTATCATCGTATGACCAATCTGCCGAAGTGGGCCCGCTCGCTCTACGTGCGAATCTGTGGCGAGGTGCCTGCATCAGTCGATATCCGTTGCTGCTACCTATGGTGCCTGGCTGCTGACCTGAGGCAGCGACGGCTGAGAGCAGGTCTGTCCACAGCGAGCCTAGACAGGCTACTGGACATGATTGAGGCTGGTGGCGTGTACGAGCGGCTTGCAGAACTCGCTGGCATGAGCACACGCGGCGCTAAGGCATCATTTGCCACGTTGTGCTTATTTGGCGGCGTTGACGAGCATTTCGCGGCCAATCGTCTGTGGATTGCACTCAGGGATATCTGTCCAGACATGACAGTTGAGATCCTGCTACAGCGTCATCGATACGGTGGTGCCAGCGAGTTCGCGCGGCATTGCCAGCGGATGGAGGGCGCTATCATGCTCGATGGCCTGCTGATGACCCTGCATGACGCCGGTGTGCCGTGTGTGACCATTCACGATGGTTGTCTGCTACGACCGCAACACAGACAGCTTGCGGTCGATGTGATCAAGGCACGGACGCTGGAGTTGTTCTGGCGGGCAAGTGTTGTCAGTGAGTGAGACAGGCGTAGGCAGTACGGTCGGACGTGGGGAAATCTGAACCGGGGAAATAACAGGTGGGGAAATTGAGCCTGGGGAAATCGCGAATGCGGAAATTGTGAGTGGGGAAAATTAAGCCTGGGGAAATCTGAGTTCAATTTGTTTCGGGGTGTGGAGAATAGAAATGGAAGTTGAAGAGGGTGTTAAAATGCTGAAGATCCCGCAGTGCTATTTTAACATAGTGTTCCGGACGTATCACGACTCTCTGTTCGGGGGAGACTCGCTCATAGACTTGTGCCACGAGATCGCGGTGTTGAGTTTTATCAACGAAAATAAGCCGGATTATGTGTCCTGCTTTGGATTCGCTCTCGGCGACAATAAGGATGGCGAATTGAGTTACGGTGACAACTGGAATCAGAATGCAACGATCATCAGTCGCTATCTCAGTGAGATCCAGACTGATGAAGAAAGGGAAATCCTTCGGCGACACATAGTCACGGCCAGAAAGCGCGGTGACAACTGGCAGACAATCGCTCAGCCGTACGCAGCATCACTCCCGGACGTTGAGTATTTCGGTAGATCAGAATCGCCAGGATTTATCTTCCTAAAGACACTGGAAGTCAACGATACGTATTACGCGCGAGCGTTGAATAATCAGGATGTGGTGGACGGGATGTCCGTACGGCTACAGGAATACTATGTGAGCGAGGCATTCAGCGAAGCATGTGAAGTGTACGTGGTGGGTGATCGTCTGATTTTAACGCACGGATTTCACCGGCTATGTGCAACAAAACAGACTCTCTGCACAGGGTTGTGGTGCGATCTTGTTTACGGAACGGAAGAGGAAGCGCACGCTGCGATGCTTGCAGCGAACACAGATCTTGGTGACCCACTGACATGCGAGGAACTGACGGTCAGCCATTCACCAACGCCA
>JAYSPO010001156.1:0-6378 GCA_043722015.1 Candidatus Kuenenia sp.
CGGGTGGCCGGGGTTGGAGGGCGATAGCCCGAAACCCCGGGGCTTCCTTCGCTCCGCTCAGTCCAGCCCCGGCCACCCAACCCGCAATCCTTGCTTTGAGAAAGCACTAGAGCCGGGACTACAAGTGAATCTCGGACAGTTGAACCAGTGCATACGCAGCATAATCAATCCGCACGAACCAAACTTCGATCTGCGGTATAAAAAAACCCGGCATGGTTGAAATGCCGGGCTTCGGTAGTGCTCTGTCACGCATTCATTGATGGGTTGTGTGCCACTGGCTCTGCCAGTGCACCCCAAATTGCAGGAAGCACTGGCAGAGCCAGTGCCACACATCATTACATTACTGACAAAGCTGTAGGTTTCTGGTGATGACGTCTGAGAGAACTCAGTTGCGGGATTTTGTTTTCTCCGCCGTTGTATTTTCGGTGTCGGCAGGTGATTCCGTCTCCGGTGTCTGAATTGATTCCAGTTTCTTGCCCTTCAGCAAGGCATCCACAGCGAAGTCCAGATTGGCCGTCGTGATGCCGCCCTCCACGATGCCCTGCTTGTTGACCAGGAACATTGTGGGAACGGAGACGATCCCGTATCCAAAGTCACCTGGCTGCATGCCGTCTTCTTTCGGAGCCTCTCGCAGACTCTGCCAGGTAACTCCATGCTGCTTCAGATAGGCAGGCAGAGTGCTGAGATCGCTGTCCATATTCACGCCGAGGATTTCAAAACCGTCCTTGTTGAATTTCGTATACGCCGCCTGAATGGCAGGCAGATCGGTGGTAAACGGCTGAGCGTATGAAGCCCAGAACACGACCAGCAGAACTTTGCCATCATACTGTGCGGCCGAGAGATCTTTCTGATACAGAGTCCTGCCGGCGAGTTGCAGTTTATTGCCCGTCAGCGTCAGACGACGCAGAGCTCCCTGAGCCTTCACGCCACCTTCCGTCTTTGGATAGTTCTTGGCAAGCTGCTCGTACCAGGCTCTGGCATCGTCCAGACGTCCCATCAGTTCGTAACTGATCGCGAGTTGCACCACAGCGTCAGGTGCATCTTCTGACTTCGGCCATTTGCGGGCGAATGCTTCCAGTTGTTCGAACCACCATTTCTGAGTCAACTCACGCGACTTGCGGCCATCGACTTCCGTTTTGGCTTTATCGTCTTCTTTCAGACGGACTGCGTACTCGGCCATCAGGCGACGATACAGGACGTAGCCCAGCAGTGTCTCATTGCTCTTGACCGCATCCTGAAGAGCGATCAGTCGCGGCAATCCTTCGGGATACATTCCGGACTGCGTCGCCGTTGACAGGCTGTCGGTAAACTGCTGAATCCATTGCTGACGCGATTCATCATCCTTTGCCAAAGCGACCAGCTTTTCGCTCAGGTTCGCGCGAGCCACATTGTAGTCAGCAAATGTCTGTGCCGGAGCATCAGGTTTCGGACTGGCTTCATCAAGTTTCTGCAGGTCGGCGAGCAGCTTCTGCATGTCAGCCGACATTTCGCCCGCACTTCCGCCCTCAGACCTGTCAATGTTTTCCCCCAGAGACGGCTGCATCATCACGCCGCCGACAGAAACAACTGACTTACCAGTCGTATCAACGGGTGTCGGAATCTGAGCCAGCTTCCAGACGTCACCGATCTGAATCATTTCGCCAATCGAGACCAGTTCGTATTTTTCACCATTCTGTACCGTCGCCATCGCGTTCTCGTACACGATGATATCTCTGGCTGCACCCAACTCTTCGCCTGGAATCATGCCCGGGAGCGGTGCATCAAACCGCACCCAGACGCTGTTCTTATTGAGCACTTTCGAATTTGCCAGCGATGTCTGAACTTTCTTCGGAACATCACTGACGGCGTCCTGCAATTTTTTGGCCATCTCAGCCGGTAGTCGCAGCGATCGGATGTCCGCATCATTCAGCAGCACAGTGTTCAGCCTCGCCAGATCGCCACCGGTCATGGCTTCGACCGCGATCCTGGCTGCTTCCTGCGCGGACAGAATTTTCCAACTTTCGATACGTCCGTCTTCATCGTCATCCAGACCCCAGCGCGTGCCACCCCAGTTCATCCAGCGGTACTGATCAGGACGAGTGTTCTTCTTGGCTTTTGCGTCGCCATTCGTATCGACTTCGCGGTAAACTTCCAGCCCCATATGATAGTAGCGGAACATGTCCGGAGCGCTGTCGCCGTTGGAATCTGTAAAACGTCGCAGCACCTGACCAGCTCCGTTTGTGATGACGTAGCTGCCTTTTTCCAGTGCGAGGCTGCATTTGGCCATTTCGGCCGCGTCCGGGGTGTCGTATTCAACATCCTTCTGCGCAGGCGTGTATCCCTTGAGCAACTGTTCGGCCGTTGGTTTTGTGGCTTGTGCTTCTGCGGTCAAGGCTGATCCGAATCCGCAAGCCGTTGCTGCCAGAATCATGATGGCCGATCGAAAACCAGCCCGCGCCTTTGACTGGCGAGAGGTCGTGATATGCATCCCTGATACTCCGTCCACTAGAAATAATGTCATCGAAGCCTGTGCCGCGTTGGTTTAAAGAGGCTCCCACCTGCTTTCTGCGGCAGCAATTGCCGAAGTGTAGACAATTCGCCGGAATCAAGTCACCCCCGGTTTTTCCAGGCGGGTCTCTCGCCGAAAATTCGCGAAATCTGTCCACTGGACGTCGAGCATTTGCGCTGTCAAATGCAAAGATTAGTGCTCTGTCAATCGTGTTTTGATGTGTGCCACTGGCTCTGCCAGTGCTTCCTGCAAAATGGGGCACTGGCAAAGCCAGTGGCACACAACCAATCAATGAATGCGTGACGGAGCACTAGTTGACTTGCCGGAACGGCGCTCCGCCTGGTCCGGGGTCCGGCCTACCTCAAAATCAAGTCTTGACAAGGCACGAAGCTTTCATTTTGCGTCGGACGCTGCGGGAAACGTGTAGAACATCGGTTTCAACGGCACGCCCCAATTACGCTGAAAGTTGTTGTGACGGACGCTGTTCAGGCCGAGACGATTGAGTGTGCTGTGGAAGAAGCGGAACGCTTCGCTGCCATGAATTGCTTCCAGCAATTGGTCTCTGTGTTTGCCGTTATCGCCTGAGTCACAGAATTCCCGCATGATCGACAATTCGTGGATTTCAAACTTGCCGGGCAAAATTGCGAAGTGCGTGCTGGATTCGATTTCCCGAGCCAGCGCGACCGTCAGTCCGCAAATTCCCACGCCGTGCGGTAGCTGCCGGTTTTTTCGATCCATGCGAGCAACGACTGGAAAAACTTGTCAGAAGCCAGGGTTGAGCTGTCGCCGACGATGATCATTTTTCGCTTCGCCCGCGTCAGAGCCACGTTCATCCTTCTGGCGTCCGACAGAAAACCGATTTCACCGATCGCGTTCGAACGGACTAATGAGATGACTACAGCCTCTTTTTCGCGGCCCTGAAACCCATCGACCGTATCAATTTCCAGCTGATCATAAATTGCGTTTTCCCGCAGCCATCGCACCTGCGCGGCATACGGAGCGATGACCGCAATGTCGGATGGGGCAAGGCCCGCTTCACACAGCGCATTGACCTGCCTCAGAACTAATCGACCCTCCTCCGGATTTCGCTTACTCAGCCCCTCCGGTTCCAGTTCTTCCTGCCATCCCGTGCCTGCCGTGTCGATGAACGTGACCGGATCGTCCGAGACAAGGTCATTCTGGATTCTCGGCAGATCTGACAGGACATGCCTCCGCACGGATTCATCGGCGATCAGTGTGTTGTCATAAAAATGCTGCGACGAGAATCCCATGATCGATTCATGCATCCGATACTGGACGGTCAACTGCCGCGTCACGAGTTCACCGTAGTGATTGACCAGACGCTCCATCATACTGACGGCATAACCTTCCTTCTTTGCCGAATCAGACAGAA
The DNA here is from genome assembly GCA_043722015.1 of Candidatus Kuenenia sp. Classification (GTDB taxonomy): domain Bacteria; phylum Planctomycetota; class Planctomycetia; order Planctomycetales; family Planctomycetaceae; genus SXXK01. The sequence continues at coordinate 3,882 of JAYSPO010001156.1, forward strand.
TCGTCGGCGGCAACTGCAGGTGATCACCTGCCAGAATGAGCCGATCAGCTCGACGGAGCGGAACCCAGCAACCAGGCTCTACGCTCTGGCAGGCCTCATCAATGACCAGTACGTCGAAGCGCAGATCATCCAGAACCGAATCATCAAACGTCGTCGTCGCACAGATGACACGGGCATCTTTCAGCAGATCCGCGATCGCCTGTTTCTCAAGAATCCGTGCGTGGCGTTTGAGTTCGCGTGCTTCCTGACGCTGCTGGCCACGCTGTCCCGGAGCCGGTCTGCCGCGCGTATACTTAGCCGCTTTCCGTTCAATTTGCTCCGCTTCCCGCATCATCTGATGCACGACCATCATGGCTTCGTGCCGTCCAACCAGAGCGTCAAGCGAATGCTGTCGCAGATCTTCGGAAACTCGCGCAGGATGCCCCAGTCGCACGGCTGGCTCACCGATCGCCAGCAAGCGCTCCAGCAGATTATCCACTGCCGTATTACTCGGAGCACATGCCAGCACACGCTGCCCCCGCGCGACAAGCAGTCGAATGACTTCCACGACGGTTGTGGTCTTTCCAGTCCCCGGAGGTCCATGAATAATGGCCAGATCATTGGACGAGAGCGCATGTCGGATGGCATCGTGCTGTGATGGGTTGAGTCGCTGCGAGATGTCAGTCGGTGGTTTCATGTTCCGGTGAAACGTCGGTTCGCGTGTACCCAGCAACAGATCTCGAAGCTGTGCGTGACGTCCTGTCGCTTTCGCAGCGCCCTGCAATGCCGCAGCCTGGCGTTTTCGAGTGACTTCATCGGGCGACAGATCCAGCCGAAACCGATCGCTCGACGGCCAGTCATCAACTGCGACTTCCAAAGAATCAACACGACGCGCACTCACCACGCCCTGCAAGGATTCCGCGTCTTCGTCACGATTGTCCGACAGCAGGATCGGGCTGCCGACCTTGAATCGATTCCACGGCAACCGATCCGGCGAACGTCGTTTGGCCAGCGTAATCAGATATCGCCCGCCAAGACCCGTTGTATGTGTCCGAATTACCAGATCCAGCAGCGTCTCGCCCGTGCGTTCAGCAGTGTCCGACGACTGAGCTTTTCGCCGCTGAGCCAATCGCTCCCGTTCCGCCTCTCCCTCCATCTCAAGCCAGCGGTGCATACTGGAAAAATGCTTATCAGCTAACAACGGTCGCTTCACAGAAAACTTCATTCAGGAACCAGAACTTGAGAGAGTTGATTACAGTCGTGTCACTGCATTCTACCGTGCCTGGCCATGAATGAGGCATGCCGTGTCACAGAACCCCGTCATTTTCCCAGGCCCGTTCAGATTCCAAAGAAACCGCCACCGGCGCTCTCCGTGCCACCGACACGGTGACGAAAACGACGCCAACTGGAGCTAACCCTTGCAAACTGACTCTGTTGCAGCAGATTCCAGACCCACTGATCTGTCTCCTGAAGTCTGGCGGCAAGAATCCTCGCCACGTTGTTGACGAGCCTCAATGCCACAGCGTGGTTGGTCGCGAAGATCTCATTGAACGCGACCCGGTCCAGCGACAGGAGTGTGACGGAATCGGACGCACAACTGGCCGACATCGTATGGGATGTCTCCGAAAAGAATGTGCTCTCACCAAACACGCCGCCCGGATTCAGATTCACTACCGAACTCTCTTCAACCGGCAGTTCCGGCAGTACGACTTCCACATCCCCGGCAAGCACAACATAGAGGGATTCCGAGGAATCGCCCTTTGAAAAGATCTGCGAACCACGCGCCAAAGTCGTGATCCTGCAAAGGCTGACAACCTGCCGGATTTCCCCAGACGAAAAATTCTCGAACAACATCACATTCATGAGGAATTCTACCGGAACACCCTCAATCAGATTGTCCCCCGGGAATTCAAGGACTGTTGATTCCTTTTCCAGCAGGACCACAGTGCTTCCTGATCCGTCTGCGGTGACTCCGCAAATTTCCCGGACCGGTGTCCAGCCGTGAATCAACAGATCATTCAGTCTGACGAGCGAACCAGCCCCAAGATTTTCGTACCGGTGAATTTTCATGGTCGTCTTTCTCAAGTAGTCGTTGCAGAACATGACCGCGCGCTCGCACTGTGCGTATTCGCACAAACAGAACCAGAAGCTGACACACATTACTGTGCATGCTGGACGAACGGTCGCTTTTCTTCACGCAGGAAACGCGACGCAAACTCAATGCCAGACAAATATTAAACATGTGTCAGCCTGCGTAGGATGCGAAGCCGGGGCTGGTTTCAGGATCAGCGTGGTAGCTTGACTGAAAACATCGCCGCTCAGGTCCTGCAGGAATCGTCCGCAGACCAGAGTGGCAGCAATCGACCTGCGACCCACAATGCGATCAGAGGCAGCGTCAGCACTACAGCGGCGGCAATCAGGCCCTCGCGGCCGCCCATAGGCAGTGGAAATTCCACGAAACCCCGGAAGCTCTTGGAGAACAGCTGCCCGCCCACCACTACGTTCCAACGCATGGCAA
>JAYSPO010001157.1:0-6400 GCA_043722015.1 Candidatus Kuenenia sp.
TTGAAACAACTCTGCAATCTGGATCTGCGTCAACCAGATCGTTTCATTCTCAAACCGGCACTGAACGCGCGTCTGCCCGTCTTCGGTCTGGTAGAGAATGATGCTCGAATTGACAGGTGACAATTGAGAATTGACAACGGAAGTTTCGTCGTCCTCGTCCTTTTGTTTTTCACTATCCATTATCCATTCTCCACTGTCAATTTTCCATTATCCATTGGCCGCTGAACGCCCGGTGCAGCAGCGACTTTTTCAGATCGTCCAGTGCGGCGAGTTTGCGTTCGTAGATGGTGGCGAGGCGTTGGGTTTCTTCGGCCAGCGAATCAAGCCTGGCGACAATGCGATTCTGTTCCGAAAGCGGTGGCAGCGGAATGCCAAGCCTTCTCAGATCGACTAAGTAGAGATGTTTCAGGGCAGCTCCCTGTGGAACGATTTGGCTTTGCACGCACGATGCACGCAGTGCGTAGACCAAATACGGCCCAAGTTCTCGCAGCACGGGCTTGATCAATGCCACGGAGACAAAGATCGAAAATTCAACGTCCGTTTCAATCAGCCTGACAACTCCGATTGTTTCGAAGAGGGCGCGGGCGTTTTGGAGGTTCTTTTCGGCGTTGGCTTTGACGGTGGCGATGCCCTCAAACGCTTCGTCCAGAATGCCGACGATCCGCTGCTGCTCGGCGAGCGGGGGAACATTGATCGGGAGGTTCGCCAACGCGGCTGTTGAGATGTTGGGAAAAGTCGCACCAGTCCCGAGGTCATGGATTTCGTCAGTCTTTGAACTGATGAAGTGATTGATCCAGGGCTGATATTGTTTCGCCCGAATCGCAGCCACACCGCGCCAAATGCAGGCATCGAACGCGGCGATGTTCATTTTCCCGGTTGTCGATCCTCGCACGCATAGGATGATGTCATTCTCTCGACACAGCTTATTCGGGGCTGTCGTAAACTTTGACCTTATCGTCTTGCCAAATGATCCCGGACTGAATTCAACGGGGCCATTGATGAGTGGTACGCCTTCGCCGGTCGTGTTGTATGTATCGCCCGGCGGGCTTGTTCCCATGACAATGTCACAGACCTCGGCAAGCTTTTTGGTTTGCCATCCATCCTTCATAGCGGCCCCCGAATGGTCTGCAGCACAAGGGCACTGGGAAATTGGCAATGGAAGATGGATGACGTCTTTCTGGGTGCCGCTGTGCTTTGTTCACTGTCCATTGTCAATTTGCTGCTTGTCATGGGAATAATGGGATTCATAGGATTTATGAGATTGATGGTCGCATGATTCCCATACTTCTCATCATTCCCATGACTTTGGTGGATTCATCGGAAGACTGGAAATCATCATGCCAGCGTGACTATTGTCTCGGGCGTTGGTTGCGATAGTTCAGGCGGGCTTTTGTCATTCGTTCACGAAGGCCGCCTTGTTCGACGAATTCTTTCTCCAGCGTCTTCAGTTGCTGATCCAACAGATAATTGGTCTGATGAATCAGGCAGATCGCGATGTTTGCAATCACCTCTGCGGGACGGGTTTCCGCGAATTCGCGGTATAATTCAAATGTCTGCGGTGTCCGTCGTCCCAGGTCACGCACAAACAAGGCTTCTTTCGAGTCCTTGTCCCAGACCTGAAGATCGCGGACTCGCAGATAATCGCGAAAGTCGGCCAGCAACTCTTCAAGACTGGCCCGGCCCACGTTGGTCAGTTTGATTTCCGTTTCCTTCGATGTCGTCGCCGCCTTACTGCCTTCCAGAATGTTCTGCTTGCATGACCGGGCCGACTGAATCATCTGATCAACGGTGCGGTCGCCTTTCGACAGAAACTTGTGAGCGAAACGGAAGGTGATGTCATATACGACCTCCGCTTTTTGATAGGACAGCAGTGTTTGATAGTCGCCGCGAGGCGGGATGATGGGGTGTTGGTTCTGATCGGGATGGGATTTATGGGAAGAAGGGGAATCATGGCCTTCATCATTCCCCTTCGTCCCATCATTCCCATGCGATTCCTGCTTGTCGTTCATAGCAATCCCCTGATCCTGGCCAGCACTCCCGCACTCTCCAGATCCAGCGCCGCGATCTCGTCCATAATGTCCTGCGGGCTGCGGTGGATAACTTCTTCGCCGCCGCTGGGGTTCTTCACGGACAAATCAAAAGTCGTCTGGTCGATGCCGCTGGCTTCCACGCTCCAGCTTTTCGGCGAGTCAGCGAAAGTCTTCTGCAATTCCACGAACTCGGCCAGATCGTCGTCGTTCAGCGGATTGGTCTTGCCCATGTTTCGACCGGGGTCGAGTTGGTAGTACCAGACTTTCCGCGTCGGCGATCCTTTCTCGAAGAACAGCACGACCGTTTTCACTCCGGCTCCCTGGAACGTGCCGCCGGGGCAGTCCAGAACGGTGTGCAGGTTGCAGCTTTCCAGCAGCAGTTTTCGAAGGCTCACGGAGGCGTTGTCGGTGTTCGACAGGAACGTGTTCTTAATCACGATCCCCGCCCGTTCGCCAGCTTTCAGGATCTTGATGAAGTGCTGCAGAAACAGAAACGCGGTTTCGCCCGTGCGGATCGGGAAGTTCTGCTGGACCTCTTTGCGTTCCTTGCCGCCAAACGGCGGATTGGCGACGACGATGTGGTAGCGGTCTTTTTCCTGAATGTCGGCGAGGTTCTCGGTGAGCGTGTTGGTGTGAATGATGTTCGGGGCTTCAATTCCGTGCAGGATCATGTTCATGATCGCGATGACATAGGCCAGCGATTTCTTTTCCTTGCCGTAGAACGTGCGTTCCTGCAGTGTCCGATCCTGTGCCGTCGTGCGTTTGGGATTGGTCCGCTTCAGGTATTCGAACGCCTCGCAGGGGAAGCCGGCTGAACCGACGGCGGGGTCGCAGATGGTTTCGCCGATTTTTGGATTCACGACCGTGATGATGGCTCGAATGAGCGGTCGCGGAGTGTAGTACTCGCCGCCGTTCCGCCCGGCGTTGCCCATGTTCTTGATCTTGGCTTCGTACAGGTGAGACAGCTCATACTTTTCCGCCTGAGACCCGAATCGCAGTTCGTCGATGTGGTCGATGATCTCTCGCAGGTTGTAGCCGCTCTGGATGCGGTTTTTGATCTCGCCGAAGATCTCGCCAATCTTGTATTCGATAGTGTTCGGCCCGGTGGCCTTCTGCTTGAATCCGTGCAGGTACGGGAACAGTTTCTGATTGACGAAGGCGAGCAGGTCGTCGCCGCTGAGGGCGCTGTTGTGGTCGATCTTGCCGTCTTTGCCCTTCGGCGCTGCCCAGCTTTCCCACCGGTATGGCTTGTCGAGGATGTGGGTGTATTTCTTGCCGTCCAGTTGGGCTTCGGTGGCTTTGTCGCGTTCGAGGGCGTCGAGGTATTTCAGGAATAGCAGCCAGGACGTTTGTTCGGTGTAGTCGAGTTCGCTGGTGCAGCCGGCGTCTTTCCAAAGGACGTCGTCGATGTTCTTGAAGGCTTGTTCAAACATGGAGCGGGGTGGCCGGTTGTGGGCGTTGGTGGCGGTCTTGGGGCGTCGTTCTTGTCATCGTTCTGGATGACTGGCCGGACACGATACCGCCCGCAGGGGGCCAGATGCTACCGAAACGGTGCGGAAACGGGGCGCATTAAGGGACGGGGCGGCGATTGTCGCATCTCGTTCGAGCGAGGCGTGATCACCATTCAACCCGCCCTCCGGCCTGCATTCGCAAGGCAGGCTGAATTGCGGAAAAATAAACGAATTGTGGAAAAATGAACGAGCGGTGGAGGGTTCTCTGGGCGTGATCGGTCACGACAATTCAGTCCCCTGGCACCTCGCGAGCAGCCACCGTAAACCATCATTGCCACGGTCGCGTGATCTTCCGTCGGCGTTGCCCGTTACATCCTCGCCCGGTTCACCGGTTGCCGCTGTCCGGTCGAGCAATCTTCAGAATCTTCCGCCGCGCTGCGTCGCTGAGTTCTGGCCACGCATCAATGACGGTTTGCAAATCGGAATCGAAACCGATTGCCCCACCTGGTGCCCCACCATTTTCAGAAAGTGCCGTTTCGCCAGTCCTTTCCGCATAAGTTCGAGCCCTGGTCGGGTTATTTTCTCCCAGCGTGCCAAGACGCACCGCAGCACAAGCCAGCGAAAGACAATGGCTTTTTCCCTGCGCACCTATTCGGCGACGCCGGTCGATCGCTCAGGTAACAGCATTGCTGCTCAGCCTTGACAGACAGTAGGTTGCCGAAAGCCGGACCGCTTCGCGTTGGACTCCGACAGGACACCGTTCCAGCCTGCGCACATGTCCTCCAGCAGCATCGACAGCTTTTCGTCCTTGTCACGCTGCTCCGCCCCCTGCTTCTGCAACTGTTCCAGCGTCTGCCTGGGGATCGGAGTCGTCTTTGGAAGTAAAGCAGCATCACGCGTCAGCCGTCTGTGAAAGCACGCGCCGTTCACCAACAACCATGACTGTTCAAAACCAACAATCGCACACGGAGGACTGACGCCCAACCGCTCTCCAGTGTCGCCTTGAGTTCTTTCATGCCGCGTTGAATTTCAGCCTCCAGTTCGTCAAGGGCCTTCAAGATCTCGCCCGGCTTGCGGTGCATAACCTCTTCGTGGATTATCTCCTTGTAGCGATTCAGCGACAGGTCGTAATCCTGAGCAGCGATGTCGGCCTTGGGGACTCAGAAACTCTGGGCTGTGCGAGGCCGCGCACGCTCGGCATTTGAAATTTCGGATTTTACATTTGAGATTTCAAATTTGAAATTTGAAATGCTGCGCCAGTGGGCCAGGATCTGCCTCCCGGCGATTGTCGGGATTCGGTGGCAAATATGTCAAACGCCACGGCAGCGCATCTTTGCAGATCTTCGCGAACAGCTCGGACGCGACAACAGTTTCAGAAAATGGCGTTTCGCCAGTGTTTTGCAGCAGATGTTCGAGCGATGGTCGAGTTATTTTCTGATCTGGAAAACGGACACGCATTTTCTCGGACGGCGTCAGGCCGAATGGTCGAGCACACGCGCGAGCACCGCGACGGTGCAGGATTTTGCTCCGGCGGCTCTTAGGACTTTGGCGGCTTCGGAACATGTCGCGCCCGTGGTGAGGACATCATCGACGATCAGGATGCGTTGGCCCTGGACGGTTGGAAGATGAGAGACCGCAAGAGAGCCGCCCTGGTTTTCGAATCGTTGCTTTACGGATACGCGTTTTTGGGGTCGCGTTCGCGATGTTCGCCTGAGCAAATGGACGTCGCAGTCGATGTTCAGTCGCGATGCCAGTTCATGTCCAATGATCCATGCCGGATTGAAGTTGCGGACAAGTCGCTGCCGCCAATGTTGCGGGATCGGCACAATCCGGTCAAATGACGCAGCGTTCAACTCCGCCGATCGCCTGGTCGCCAGCAGCGCGCCGAGCGATCTCATCCGCACGGCAGAAAATGACCACTTCGCAGCCAGTAATGCCTTTCGCAGTGATCCATCATACATGCCAAGACACACGACTCTGTTAAAACGCAGGGTGCGGTTTCTGCAATGAGCACACCCCTTGTCTGACTTTGCATACGGCCCGATTTCTGCCGCACACCGCTGGCAGCGGTTGCGGGGCTCAGGCGTGAGTTGTTCTATGCAGTCCGGACAGTAGGCATTCCCACCGTCCGAAGCTGCATAATCTGCCGTGCCGCACAACGCACATCGAGACGGAAACAACAGATCGGCCAATTTCCAGAATGCTGACTTCATCGTCGATGTCCGCTGCAGACTTAATCAGCCTTAGAATTCGTATTCCTTTTCACTCTCAGCCTTGCCCCCGAAGGACGCGCGAATGGCATCCAGTTGAGCAGCAACGGCGGCATCCGGGCCCGTGAGTTTCAGAAAATACACGGCCTTGCCTTCCAGGTTCAGAAAGACGTTGATGACTCGCTGCCCGGGAGTGGGAGTGGTCTTCCCGCCAAACGGCCCGCCTGCAGACTTCATATAGGTGCCGGAGAGATTGGCGATGAAGTAGTCATTCTCACCGGCCTTCCCCTGGACCACGACAGCTTTGCGTCCTTCTGGTGCAAACTGGCCGACCCAGCGACTGATATTGGCATCGACGCCACCACCACCACCCGCAAACGAGGACACCACAAACTCTGGTTTTTCTTTGTCTCCTTCGGCGGCCGGAACTTCAAAAGTGGCCAGTCGCATCGGTCGAGTGGCGTCGGACTGCTTCCATGACTTAGGAAGCTTCAGATCCAGCTCGCCAATTTTCACGTCAACAGTTTCTTCCGCCTTTTTTTCTGCTTCCTTGTCTGCCTTATCTGATTTTTCTGCAGCAGCATCACTCTTTGGTTTTTCATCTTCTGCAAACGCGACAGCGGTCATCGCAGTGCCGCCAGTCGTGAGGAGTGCCGCAAGGCCAAAGTGCGTCCAACGTGGAAACTTCATAATCAGGTGTCCCGATAAA
>JAYSPO010001158.1:0-1381 GCA_043722015.1 Candidatus Kuenenia sp.
TAGCCCACAGGAAATTGCAGGATTGTTGTCGATCGTCAAACGTGACCTGCTGGATGCTCACGGACCGATCTCTGCCGATTGGCAGTTCGGCATCACTTACAATGCAGCTTTGAAGCTTTGCACGATCCTGATGTACGCATCTGGCTTCCGACCGGAACGCAATTCGGCTCATCAGCGAACGCTCTCTGTACTACCGTTGGTCCTGGGTGGCAGTCGCAAAGCTGACGCAGATTATCTGGAAGCCTGCCGGGTCAAGCGGAACACGGTTGAGTACGACATTGCCGGTGCGGCAACGGAGCGCGATGCTCAGGAATTGTATGAGTTCACAAAGCAGCTTCAGGTCGAAGTGATGGACTGGCTTCGTCGGAATCATCAGAAGCTCCTGGCATTGCCTGGGCCGTAGCCCACGTAGAACGTTGCAGAGTATAAGAATTGTCATCGGTGTGCCTGGGCTTTGCTGGTCACGCCCTTCGTGGCTCGATTATCGGTGGTACGGAATTCAGCTCACACATTGGAAAACTCGATGTCATTGAACTCGACTGAAAACGGTCCATCGCAGACACAGCTTCGCGCTGAACTGGAAAAGATGGTCATTGGTGACTTACTGGGGCCATCCGGTGGCGACTCCGAAGAACTGACAGAACGATCGGTTCGCGATCGTTACCTGGTGGGCGTGCTGGCCCCTTCCAGAGGCGGCGACTCGTCGGGACACGACGAAAGCCATGTGACACAACCACAGGCTCAGTCACCGGCAGGGACTCAGGGAACCGCTGGCGGTGATGACGACGAGGATGAGTCCGCGCCGCTGATCCCTGATGAGTTGGCCGAGGGCGGAAGCGACACGAGGGAGGACGGAACGACAGACAAAGACACTCCGGTCGCGTCGAGCTATTTGCCGTCGTCCATCGGCATGACGTTTTGCATCGATGCTGCAGAACCTTCGTTCCAGGTGACGGCAGCCTGGGGACAGTACAAGCGGGAGAAAAAGGAAGATCAAATTGATCCTCGAACGGGCAATCCGCTGCGCGTCAGCAAACGCTACAGTCGGGGTGGCGAGCGACGCATTGTTCTGAAGGAAGGACCGATTGATCTGCAGATTCCGGATGCTGATTTTCAGGATATCTATCTGCAGGGCCGCATTCGGAAGCGATCAACGCACTGGGTTGTGACGCTGTTCCTGGTGAATGCTCAGTTGATGGGCAAGCCAAAGGATGAATTTCACATCTTTCAGCCGCAACTGACGGTCTGTGGAATCGGCAATGCTCCGATCTTTGTCAAGCGAGCGACTGTCGGTTCAAACGATGACATCGAAGAGCGTCTGATGGCGATGATGTATCGCAGTCAAGTGGAATTTGCCGTTGGGCACGGCATCAGCGTTCAC
>JAYSPO010001159.1:0-11241 GCA_043722015.1 Candidatus Kuenenia sp.
GCCGCCTTCGGCGGCAATGCGGGAAGAATGGGTGGAATCTGATTGGGGGCCCTTTAGCTCTCCATCTACTTCACCAACGGCACGAGGCCGTTGGGGTCGAATCTGGGACAGTCGAACTAGCGGGCTGCTGAATTCAGATTGTTGCCCCACACGCACAGATCCGGACGGGCGACAATGGGAAAAAACGAAAATCCGAGACAGAATTTCCACCATCGTCCGTACATCAGATTGACGCCAGCGTCACGACGCCCGAAAGTCTGCTGTATTCGTCCTCTGCAACCACCCGGATCCTCCGCATGCCCACTGGAATCTGCCGCGATCGAACGACGCTGGAAAAGCTCCTGCTCGGCAAGTTCCTCGCCGCCGGTGGTGGTGCCGCAGCTTTGATATTGCTGGGGATCATTGTCATCACAATCACCAACAAGGACGGAAAGAAGACCACGATCCGAGTGCCAGGCGGGACGGAGATCGACGTCGATGCCGAGCCCGGCAGCAAGGTCAGCATTCGAGAAGAAACCACCGGGGATCCCGCCCCATCCATGGCGAGCGGCGGGCGTCAGCCCAATGGCACCCCGTCTGAAATTTCAAATTTGAAATCTCAAATTTCAAATCCTGAGGCCGGCTGGCACGGTTGGGCCGCCGACGCTCCGCCGCCGGCGATTGCGCCGTTTGATGCCGAGCAAGCCCAACACCATCAGGAGGCGTGGGCCAAGTACCTCGGCGTGCCGGTCGAGTACACCAACTTCCTCTGCATGAAGTTCCGCCTCATCCCGCCCGGCGAGTTCATGATGGGCAGCACAGCGGAGCAGATTGAGAAGTATCTTGCGCTTGTGACTGCGAGCGATTGGGTACATACCATACGGAGTCAAGGACCACAGCACCGAGTCATCTTGACTCGGCCGTTCTATCAAGCGGAGACGGAGGTGACTCAGTCGGAGTACAAGACGGTGATGAAGATGAACCCTTCGCAATTCTGCGACGAAGGAGGCAAGAAGGATTTGGTCGCAGGTCTCGACACGTCATCACATCCCGTTGATACAGTCAGTTGGAATGAGTCTGTGGAATTCTGTGAGAAGCTCAGCCGTATGCACGGTTTCGCTCCGTTCTACTCGCGCGACGGGGCGTCTGTCTCACTGCTGGAAGGAACTGGATACCATTTACCGACTGAGGCGGAATGGGAATATGCCTGCCGCGCAGGAACGAACACAAAGTGTTCCATCGGTGATAGTGACAAGGATTTGCTGGACGTGGGCTGGTCTAACGACAATAGATCTTCACGCGGCCGCGCGATCCGGCGATCGAACCGGACATGCCCGTCCGCCGCTTCCGACTGACGAAACCCTACGCGCTCTCGACCACCGAAGTCACCTGGGACCAGTTCCGCCAGTTCGTCGAGGCCACCGGCTACCAAACCGAAGCCGAAACCAACGGTCTCGGCGGACGCGATCGCGAATTCAAACCCGATGTCAAGATCAACTGGCGCACCCCCGGCTGGGAACCCGCTCCGAACGAGCCCGTCACGCAAGTCACCCCCCGCGACGCGGAGGCGTTTTGTGAATGGCTGACCCAAAGTAGCCATCACGCTCCGCCGTGATGAGCATTTGTCAATCGACATTCATCAGCCGAGACAGATTTCCGGGATCAGCCCCGTTGCATGGGGCTGTAGGCCAATCAGCGCGAGGGCTTCATCCATGTGGCCCAGTTCAAGGCTCTTCTCGGCGGAGCGAGATGGCTACTTTGCGATTTGCACGTCACCGAGGCCGAACCTTGTGAGAACGCCAGCGAAACACACCAGTTTCTCACGCTTTCCCCAAATGGTGCGTTGCGCTCCGCTTCACGCAACCTACAATTAAATCAACAGACCGCTAGCGCGTTCCGGCTATTGGAACCAACCCAACGTCAAGTCGGAACAAAAGACGTCGATTCCTCCACTGCCAGACAGAACGCCGCGATGAGATTGGCCGCGTGCTCCAGATCAGATTCTGCCACCAGTTCCACCGGGCTGTGCATGTAGCGATTCGGAATCGTCACCAGTCCCGTCGCACAGCCTCCGCGCGCCACTTGAATGGCGGCTCCGTCGTTGCTGGCGGGATAGCCAAGTGCGTTGATCTGCACGGGGATGGAGGTCTTCTGCGCCGTCGAGTACAGCAGTTCGAAAACTCGGGGATTGGCGTTTGGACCACGTACGATCACTGGCCCTTTTCCGATTTCAATTTTTCCAAATTCATTAGGATCGATCCCCGGACAGTCGGTCGCATGCGTCACATCGACCGCGATTGCCACATCCGGGTTCACGTTGAATGCACTGGTCGTCGCGCCACGAAGTCCGATTTCTTCCTGCACCGCCGACACCGCCACAATCTTTGCCTTCGGATTGGCGTTCGCCAGTTTTCGCAGCGCTGTCATGATTACCCAGATGCCGGTACGGTCGTCCATCGCGACGCCCGAAAGACGTCCATTCCGGAGTTGCCGCAGACAGGGTTCCGGTGTAACAGAATCGCCGATCCGGACAATCGTTCGGGTTTCCGCTTCGGAGGCCGAGCCGATGTCGATCCACAGATCTTTCATTTTCGGGACCGTTTTACGTTCGTCAGGGTCAAGCAGGTGAATGGGTTTTCTGGCGATCACGCCCGGAATCGGTCCACTTTCGGTATGGATCAGCAGGCGCTGACCGAGCAGAATCTGCATATCCCAACCGCCCACCGGATTTACGCGTAAAAATCCAAGGTTGTCAATGTGACGGACAATCAAGCCAATCTGGTCGCAGTGTGCGTCGAGCAGAATTGTCGGTCTGCCGTCCGGGTTTACGGTGGCCAGGACGTTTCCATGCACGTCGGTAGTGACCTCAGCCGCGAACTCGGACGCGAACGCACGCACCACGTTTTGAACACTCTGCTCGACACCGGACGTGCCTGGGGTCTGAAGCAGGTCTTTAAGAAACTGATCGGGCATGTTCGAAACTTTTTTGCAAGTTGAGTTGAAGGAATCAGAGCGGTCTTGAAATCCTGGCAGCAGAGTTCGTGAGAACACTGGTTTGGTACAGGATGAATGCCGCATTCCGGATTTTCAAGCACCTCGGCAGAAGTCGTATGGCATCATATGGTTTAACCGCGTGGGCAACGCCCCGCGATTGGCAGCGAAGCGCGACCCGATGGGCACGCGGTTAAACGAAGGAACTTCTGCACTGGTGCTGAATCATCCGCGACTGCACCCGAAGCACGATTCTATTCCTGTTCAATCTCCGGATCCAGGGCATCCGGGTTGATGGCGTCCGGATCAAGCTCTTCGACAATGGCGTACTTTCCGTCCCACCAGCGATGAAAATCCACTTTGCGGCAACGATCACTACAGAACGGTCGAAAAGATTTGGAATCTGCGGCTTCTACTTCCAGCGGCTTTTTGCAGATTGGACATGTCATTTGTTGAATCAACAGCAGCACCTCATAAACCAGGTTCAGAATGGAAACGGGAATTTCGAAGGTTCTCGAGGGTAAGCATCTCGGCAAAAGTTGTTTGGCATAATACGTTTAACCGCGTGGGCAACGCCCCGCGATTGGCAACGAAGCGCGGCCCGATGGGCACGCGACTAACGACGGAACTTCTGCACTGGTGCTTAACAAGCGGCTGTCAGGCCGCGACGGCACACCATTTTCTCACATCCATCAATGGTGTGCCGGCGTTCGCGATGCTCACTTGTCACACCCTGCAAAATCTCCTCTTTTCAAGCTGAACCTGGTTTAATAATACAACCGTTTGCGGAGTTGTGCCAGTGGGTAAAACGAATCGCGCCAACGGACGCCGCCCTGGCGAAGAGTAATGACAGCAGATCGCCAGTACGCGAACGCCATCAGCCAGGCACCGACGGGAAACAAGGGAGTTAACAGCAGTCCGCCCGGCGTACGAAAGACGACGAACGCAAACACCAAATGCCACAGGATCGCCGTCGCGACAAACCCTGATGCCGCGTGCAATGACATCACAAACGGTGCTACGTACGGAAAAACCATCGTCAGCAGGAAGATCAACGTGACGATCAGCAGTTGCCGGACTGAATAATTCAACGATGCAAATCCATTCTTTTCCAGCCCCGTCACGACGCCCCATAACGACGGCTGCCAGCGCACGGACAGCAACTTCTGAGCCATCTGGAAATCGATCGTCCCACCGTTCTTCTTGATAAGTTTCCCGAGCTTAACGTCGTCCAGAATATCCATGGCAATCGGATTGTGGCCGCCGATTGATCGATAGAACTGTGTCTCCACAAGATTGAACGCTCCCACTCCCGCGTAAGAAAGTGGCCAGCGGGTTCTGATCAGATGCAACTGCATTCCAATCGCGAATGCCAGACCAAAAAATGCAACCACGGCATTCTCAAATACACTGCCGGGAAGCATGCGCGGCAACAGGCACAGATGCTGCAGGTTTTGTCGGATGAAATGACGAACGGCAATCTCAATCGCGGGCGGTTCGTAGATGATGTCGCCATCAGTGAACAGCAACAGTCCGCCCGTCGCCTTTTCTGACGCGACATGCATGGCATGATTTTTTCCGAGCCAGCCTTCCGGTAATTCCGTGATGTGAATCACCCTGAGTCTGGCATCTGTCGCAGCAACTTCGTCCATGACGCGCCCGGTCGAATCTGTAGATCGATCATCGACAGCGATGATTTCCAGGTCAACACCGGCGGACCGCAGCAGCGTGGTGAGCCCTTTGCGAATCTGTGCTTCTTCGTTCCGTGCAGGCACAATCACACTGATTTTCGGCAGCGGAATTTGTGCGACTTTGTCATTCGCGACCGAATCTGCGGCCCTGACGCCCGGCTCGTGCGGCAAAAGTTTTTTCAACGCCAATGCGATGATGGCAGGAATTGTCGAAAGGGCGACCAATGCGAACACGATCCATCCCAGCCAGAACATCTGGTTTTCCTCTACGACCTGGTGCACTGTCAAACGTGTACTGATGTGTGCCACTGGCTCTGCCAGTGCTTCCTGCAAATGACGGAGCACTGGCAAAGCCAGTGGCACACTACCCATCAATGTCTGCGTGACAGATCACAAGTCTGTCCCCAAAGGTTAATCCGATGAATGTCTCCGCACGGAAACGAACCGCAGCATTTGCTGTGTCTTAACTAACCTTCGACCGACACATCATCTGATCCCAGCAATTCTCTCAGTCTGCGGATCGCCCGCAGGTAACGCATTCCTGCGGCCGGAGCACTCAACCCCAGAGCCTCGGCAACTTCACCGTTTCCAAGATGCTCAAAGTGCCGCATGATGACGATTTCGCGGTCGCTTTCGTCGAGCTGATCAAGCGCCAGTACGAAGCGTTCTTCCATTTCCTTACGCAGGGCCGAGGCAGCCGGCGTGAGTTCCGCATCACGCAACAGCGCCGTGAGATCGGCGGCGGATTGATCATCGGATGCAAAACTGCTGATGTTCTGTTCGCGGTCCACGGAACGGCGCTGAGCGGCTCGATGCCGACGATGCATATCGATGATGCGATCTTTCGCCAGTTGACGCAGCCACAGATGAAAAGGCATGGATGGACTGCGGATATAGTCTGACAGCCGCTGCGAAGCTTCCAACAGCACATCCTGTACGACATCACTGGCATCCACACGTCGCGCCACCGCCTGATCAAGGCGCATCTGGACCATTCGGCGTACTGCTTCCCGATGTCGATCCAGCAACCGATTCACGGCCGCCGGATCTCCGTTTTCGACATCCTTCAGCAAATCCAGAGTTTGATCACCTTCCGGCCACATTATTAACCATCCTCCGCGTCATTGTTTGATTTCAAACACTGCTTCAACTTCCACTGCCGCTCCAGTCGGGAGCGCCGCGAAGCCCAAAGCGCTGCGGGCATGGTATCCATCGGTTGTCTTCCCGAAGATTTCATGCAACAGATCCGAACATCCGTTGATCACCAGGTGCTGATCCGTAAAGTGCCCGGCGGAATAGACACAGCCCAGAACTTTAATGACGCGGAGCCCGTTGAGTGTGCCGTGGCTGTTGTAGACAGAACGCAGAATCTTCTGAGCGCAATCTTTGGCCGCTTCGTAGCCCTGATCAACCTCCAGACTGGTTCCCAGCACACCTTTGAGATCACTCACATGACCTGAAGTGATCAGCTGCTGTCCGGATCGAATACACAGGTTGAGATATCCAGGCGTCTGCGGTTCGAGATTAATTCCAAGGTGGCGCGCTTTGTCGTCTGGTTGCATTCTTTGTCCTTGCTTGTTCTGCAATGTTCTGTCTTTTGTTGAGCGGCACGGCGCTCGCGGTCTGTTGATCCAGCGATTCCAGTAGAGTCTGTGCAGCGCCAGCGCAACACACTATTTTCTGACGATTTTCCAAAATGAAAATGGTGCGTTGCGCTTCGCTTCACGCACCCTACGATCAAATCGACAGCTCGCAAGCACCCCACCGTTCCCCTGAGTGCCTGACAATTATCCCTTTTTCACATGACCAATATTGATGTAAGCATGTACGTGAGGCGCACCACGGAAGTGCCACACAAATGATGGCCCTTCCACACGCCAGATGTCCCACGTCTTGTCGCCACCGATATCTTCCTGCTGGAAGAACGCCATGTGCAGATGATCGACGCCGCCCGAATCCTTGAGAATCTCCATCACTTCTTCGACGTCCTCTTTACGGTAGGGTGCCAACAGGATGCCGAGCGTCTTTTCGACTTCCGACTTCTGCTCCGATTTCAGGTCCGCCACTTTGATCCCCAAAAACTTCCCTGATTCACCCTGAAGCTGTACTTCTGTTTCTTTCGGTGCTGAGGTCAGCAGAGCCTTTGCCGCCTGATCTTCGGTCAGCGATTTAAAGACTTTGTCCGTCTGCTGTGTCTGGTAGAAGTAAATATTCTTCGAAGCATCCTTTTCCACCTGATCATGTCCGTACACGATGGGCCCGCCGAACGCAGCCTTGTCCACGCTGTTACCATCTGCACGCAATGTCAGATGACGACCTGTGAGCATAAACTCAAACGCTCCTGCTCCTGGTTCGCCGAACATGGCGACACTGAATTCGTGCAGCCCGCCAGCGTCGTCATCCATCTGCTTCTGCATGCGCTCGTGGCCTTCTTCGCTGCACAGTCCCTTGACAATGCGGCTGATCATTTCGCGCTGCGGTGACGTGTAAAACGTCTCTCCCAGCGTGGGTTCGGTGACATGCCAGTTTGCACTGATGCGGTGTCGAAGATCATGCTCAAACGGGAAGCAGAGGGTCTTCTTCTGGACGTCGGTCAATGACTTGAAGAACTCGCTCACCGCCGTTTCCGAAGCACTGGTCAATGACGGGCCGGAGAACAACCCGGCACTCAGTGATCGTGTAGAAAGCAGAGCCAACGCCGAAGCGCCTGCCACTGTCTTCACAAATGAACGTCGATTGACAGGGTTGCAGTCCGGACACGGATCGGATTTTCGGTTGCTGGAAGACATATCATTCTCCTTTGATCATGGAAAAAGTGCATACAGGCGACGCAGATGATACCCGAACAGGCGGTGTACAAACAACGCTGCGACGAAAATCAACACAGGTTAGGGCATGTCGGGCAGATTGCACTGCGAATCAACACGGCGAATCAGCAAATGACAAAGAGCAGCTATACTCCACGCGGGTCGGAGTGAAATTTTCTCCTGTAGCCGAAGTCGTGAGACTTCGGGCTGAGCGATGGCCTGCCTCCGAATTCTCTCGAATCCGGCTTCATCTCATTGCAGCTGCGGAAGGTATAGTAGCTCGACTATTTGCCTTATACCTCACGCGGTCATGAGTGACAGAATTGGCGAGCGGCATGCGTCAGCTTGCCGGTACGAAAACGAGGTACCGGAGGGCTGACGCCGCTCCGCTCGCCGGACTCATTTCTGGCAGCGCGGAGTATACTTATTGAAGACCCCATCCGGCTCGCCCGGATGGTGAAAGAGATGGTGGGCTAACAAGCGACACCCCACCGATCCCTCCCAACTCTCGCCTTCCTCCGCCAAAGGCGGAGGAAGGCGAGAGTTGGGAGGGCGGTTCCGCCAACGGCGGCTAGCCCACCATCTACTTCACCAACGGCACGAGGCCGTTGGGGTCGAAAGTCAAACAATCGAAATGATCGACGTACGTAGTCACCGACGGCAAGTAGACAGTCACCGACGGCAAGTACTCGCGTCCGCGAAAGTTTATTCCGGACTCTCAATGGAACTATCGCGTTCCGTGGACTACGCTGCAGAAATCACTTTGTCATTCTTTGAGAAGAACAGGCTTGCTGTGGACGGTTTCCGGGCTCCGCGTCGTATCGTGATTTACCTGCTGGCTGGCCTGATTGTCGGCTCATGGTGCGTTACCAAAGGGCTCGCGCAGGAACAAGCCCCATCCGGATCTCCTGATGATGAGGTTCAGAAATGGTTCGCAGACGGCGGACTGCGACTTGAATTTCTCCAGACCGGCGACGCAAAGCACTCCATCGTGACTCTGCAGGAAATGTATGCCGAACCTCACTGGGCTGAAAACTCCGCGATGCTGAAACCGACGTTCAATTACGGTCGCATGCGAGCCACCCTGTTTGACGACGCCTCGGACACACTGCTCTGCATTCGGCGATTCGACACCATGTTTGCAGAATATGTGCTGACCGAGCCCGCTCGAAACGGCATCAATCGAGCGTACGACATCACGGTTCGCGTTCCAATGCCAAAGGCAAAAGTCAGACTTGTCCTCGAAGAGCGAAACTCCCGCAACGAGTACCGTCAAGTATTTGAAACCCGCCTTGACCCGAACGACTATCATATTCGTCGCGACCCCGTGACGTCACATGACGTCATATTTTCGCTCGAAGAGCCCGGAGATCCACTGACTCAAGTGGACGTCGTGTTTCTTTCGGAGGGGTATACTGACGAGGAACTCCCGAAGTTCCGTGCCGACGTTCGCAGGATGGCGGATTTCATCTTTTCGCAGCCTCCCTACAGTGAACTGAAAGATGAATTCAATGTTCGCGCCGTGTTTCGAGCGTCTGTGGAAAGCGGAACTGACCAGCCGCGCGAAAACAAGTATCGCTCCACGAATCTGAATTCGAGCTTCAATATCTTTGATCTGAATCGCTATCTTCTGATTGAAGACAATCACGCGATGCATCGCATGGCAGCCCAGGTTCCGTATGACACGATTGTGGTGCTGGTGAACGAGGATCGCTATGGCGGAGGTGCGATTTGTCTGGATTACTGTGCCTGCACGACCGGGCATGTTGCCAGTCCGATCACGTTGCTGCATGAGTTTGGTCATTCGTTAGCTAATCTTGCAGACGAATACACTGGCGACGTCGCCTACAGTGATGTCTATCCTGAAGGAATCGAACCGGTCGAGCCCAACATCACACGAGAACTGGATCGAGACCGGATCAAATGGAAGGCTCGACTAACGCCCAACGTGGCACTGCCGACGCCTTTGTCGGACAAGGCCACAGCGAAAGTAGAACAACTCGTCGGTGCATTCGAAGGAGGAGGTTACCTCAAAAAGGGCATTTACCGCCCGGAACAGTCCTGCTGGATGGGATCTCTGGAACCTGGCGAAGGCTTTTGCGTCGTCTGCTGTGAAGCGATCCGCCAGATGATCGAGCTGCAGACGGGCAAAACCGTCAATGCCCCGGTCCCGCTGCGTGACAATAAATAGCGTGCCGTTATACCACGCGCGGTCATGAGTGAGACAATTGGCGAGCGGCATGCGTTAGCTTGCCGGTACAAGAACGAGGTACCGGAGGGCTCACGCCGCTCCGCTCGCCGGACTCATTTCCGACCGCGCGGAGTATAGAATGACCTGCGGCAGAACCTCCCGGCTTGCCATACAGGCAGGATCTACTTTGGTGCAACGTCCTGATTCTGTGATCCGAGGTATTCCATCAGATCGATGAATTCTGACGGAGCCAGCGTTGATGGAGCACCTTCGGGCATGCTGCTTTGCTGCTGAGTGACGCGTTCTTCGATGTCGGCTTTGGCGATCTTTCGAACGGCTTTGCCATCGAAAAGTTCCACTTCAACGTCATTTTCGGACACCACAAGTCCCGCAGTCGGCATGCCGTCCTTTGTGACGATCAGAGTCGAACGGTATTTTTCCGCGACTTCGACATTCGGGTCTACCACCGACTGCACGATCTTGAACTTGTTCATGCGTTTCGCCACGCCTGCAAGGTTGGGTCCAAATTCCCGCCCTTCGCCGTTGCCGACTTTGTGACACGCGGTGCAGTTGCGTACAAAAACTTCGCGACCACGATTGGCATCTCCCTTCAGATCCGACAATGCCGTCATGGCTTTGTTGCGTTCTTCTTCCGGCTTTGGTTGCTGCGACATCAACGTCTGCAGAAACGGCAACGCCAAGGCCCCTGATTTCGATGCTTCCATCAGCTTTGTCACGATCTCACCCGCACGCGAACTCAAGTCCGGGATCCTGCCGGCGATATAATCACCGCGCCAGATTTTTTCGTTGGCCCCAAGGGCATGCTGCACCGTGTAGTCAACCCAGTAGTCAGCCGGGAAACTGGTCATGACAAGTAATGCCGTCTGCGCGTCGATGTTGTCGAAGAAGCTTAAGCCACGAGCTGCTTCAGTCCGGACGCGAGGATTTTCATCGTGTGCGGCAACGGTGAGCATCGCCTGAGCATCGGCAATCGATTCACGTTCGTCGGAAACGATGCGAACAGCAGCCGCTCGCGCATCAAACGTCGGTGCCTTCAACACGGCCGCCAGTAGATCAGGATCAATCTGATGATGGGCCTGCTGAATCCACAGTGCTTCCGTGCGCAGACGATCGTATTCCGGATCGCCGGCCTTCAGCCCCTTCACCCATGAAGCCACATGGGGAAGCACATCTGCGGCCGGTCGATCATGCAGTTCGCGACGCGCCCGATAGTGTGTGCGCCATTCGTATTGACGCAGCTGTTCCAGGATTTCCGGCACAGATTTTCCGAACTGAGTCGCCGGTGTGACGAGCGGACGACTCGGGTAAACCAAACGATAAATCCGGCCGCGCGTATGATCCCGATTCGGATCACGCTGACTGTACTGCATATGACCGATCAGAGCATTCGCCCAATCGCCAAACCATAACGCACCGTCAGGTCCGATTTGTGGATCGGCAGGCCGAAAATGCTTGTCGGTGGAACGAATGAGATCATCCGGACTGCCGTCAGCGTTCTTCAGGCGATCGCCATGGAATCCGCCTCCATCGTCATGCACAGTGAACCTGGGCAGACCGTTCA
>JAYSPO010001160.1:0-3809 GCA_043722015.1 Candidatus Kuenenia sp.
GGATCGCGGAACGATTTATGTCGTCGATGTGGGCGGTTCTGTCGAGTTTGACTGGACATGGGAAGGCGCGAAAGCGTTTCGCCCAAAGTCGCTGGATGACAACGGCAAGTTCTCGGATGCAGCTTACGAAGAGGCGGACTACCAGGATGAAATCCTCTGGTCGGGCGAGATCCTGGAGGTTGATGAGCGAAATGGATGTCTCTTTATGGCACTGGACAACCCCGAAGCCAAGCCGATGGCAGGTTCATTTTTTGTGAGGCCATTTGAGTTTCTGGAAGGCCTTGATGCTGTCTACAACGGAGTTGCATTCGCGACAATCCGAGAGGTCCTGCCGCAGCGACTTGCTGCGGCTGAAGGAGGAATTCATCCGGCGACTGCCCGACCGCTTTGCTCAGGGATTTCACAGTTGAGCGAATGGTGGCAGCATTCGTGGTCTGTGCTGTGGGGACCACCGGGAACGGGGAAGACATACACCTCCGGTCAACAGATTGCGGCAGTCCTGGCAGATCCCGACGAACGAATCCTTGTGGTGTCCACGACGAATCGAGCCACAGATGCGATCGCACTCTCGATTGGAAACGCCGCACAGAAGACGGCACCGCAGGAACTTGCAGAAGGCAAAGTGCTGCGTATCGGCAAAGGAGCGTCTCCTCAGGTTTTTGCCAGCAATGGCCTTGAGACCATGTTGCGGGGATCGGAGTCGGATGTGCTGCTCCAGATCGACGATCTGGCTCAGCAACTGGAGGCGTTCGATGGCTGGGAAGACAAGGCTTTGACGCGGAAGAGAATGGGAGAACTACGAGCGGGCAGCAACGATCAAAGCAAGCGACTGTTTATTGATCCTGAAGTTCGAGTGATCGTGGCCACGGCGTTCAAGGCCATGAGCTTCCTTGATGATGCGATCGTGAAGCTGCTGATCGAAAACGGGGACGCTCCGTTCACGACGATTCTGATTGATGAGGCCGGCTTGATGTCTCGGGCCGCGATTGCGGCGTTGTCGCTGTTGGCGGCTCGACGAGTTGTGCTCGTCGGAGATTCAAAACAGCTGGCTCCGATCAGTCGCATGTCACGCATTTTACCGACGCGGCAACAGACGTGGCTGGGCAGCAGCGGACTCAGCCATCTGGACGATCTTGAAGCAACGCCGAAAGCCGTCCACGTTCTGACCGAACAACGACGCATGCATCCGGACGTCTGCCAGGTAGTCTCCGATTTCCAATATGGCGGGCATCTCAAAACCGCAGCAGACACGCAGCAACGAGACTCCGGGCTTTCGCCGTTCATCGCCGATTTTTCCCGCGCCGTCTGGTACGTGCTGGACGCAGAACACTCGGAACTCGCTGCCGTCCGAGCGGAACGGGGGCCGGGAAACAAGAGCTGGGTGAGATCGATCACTTCCTCAATTATCGAGAAACTTTTCTCAGACATATCTGTACGAAACGCACGCGGCCTTTTCATCTCGCCGTACAAAGCACAGGCTCAGGTTGTTTCCAACCTGTTTGCACGTTGGGGACTGGCGAATTGGGAAGCATCGACGGTTCACAGTCAACAGGGTTCCGAATCCGACATTGTGATTTTCGACACCGTGAACGCTGGCAGCTACAACTGGCCATTCGATGAATGGAAACGTCTCGTCAACGTGGCGATCAGCCGAGCTCGCGAGGCCGTGATTGTGCTGGCCAGCCGCAGCGAGATGGAAGAACCCTACTTGCGGCCGCTGCTGCGACGGTTGACTCCCGCCTGCCTGATTCAGGATGTCTCTGGCTGCCACTGGGAGAAAATCGACGGGGCTCGTCAACTGACCCGACCAAACGCGAAGTCAGAAATCCTGTCAGAAACCTCTGCATCGTACGAAACAGGTGCAAAGACCTCTGGCGGCATGGGAGAACAGTTTACGACACGCAGAGTCATGAAGCCCGTGCTTTCGCAGGAACAGCAACGGCTCACCAACCTCAAGCTCGACGGCAAGGCGCGACTCGTACGAGGTGTCGCGGGGAGCGGAAAGTCGGTCGTCCTCTGCAACTGGCTCGCACGGACAGTGAAACGGACGGAGGCTGACAAGCACGTTTCCATCTGGGCCGTGTACGCAAACAGCTCGCTGCATAAGCTATTGAGGGAATCCATCGAGTCCGCATGGGAAAGTCTTTCCGACGGCGACCTGTTCGCGCAACGTGACTTTCCATGGGAGAGAGTTCAGTTGTTGCATGTCAGGTCGGTACTCTCCGGCATTCTGCCAGCGGCCTCGTTGTCGATGGATTCGTTCGACTTTGATTATGATCGCGCCGCCGAGGAATTTCTGAATCGCCAGGATTCAGCTCAGTTGTTGCCACGCTGTTCGGCGCTGTTCATTGATGAGGCTCAGGACATGGGGCCGTCCACACTGAAGCTGCTGCTGTCTCTTGTCGAACAGCTGGATCCCGAGGATGAGATGAGCCGTTCGGCACATATCTTCTACGACAACGCACAGAATATTTATGGTCGAAAGACGCCGATCTGGTCAGATCTCGGGGTCGATCTGCGAGGCCGTTCGACGATCATGCGCGAGAGTTTTCGTTCGACGACCCCCGTCACAGAGCTGGCCGTGAATGTACTGCATCAACTCACAAAAGATGCAGAGAATCCGGATCAGAAAGAACTGCTGTCGCTGGGTCTGATTGAACGCAGCGAACGTGCCGGTCAGGAATGGTTACGAGTCCGATACAATCAGGTACACGGCCCGAAGCCCATCTTTCACGATTTCGATAGTCGCAGTGAAGAAATCGATCGGATTGCCGTTCATCTGAAACACCTGATTCAGGTCGATGGGATCTCACCCAACGACATTTGTGTGATCTACAACGGCAAGCTGGCGGCACAGGTGCTGGAGTGCAGCCTGCGACCCAGGATGGACGAGATCGGCGTTGAACTTTCGTTTCAGACCAGCCGTTCATTTGAGCGGCAGCCCAACACGCTGGTGGTCACGACACCGCATTCCTTTAAGGGATACGAAGCGGAAGTGGTGCTGATCCCGTGCGTCGATCAGTTTGTCACAGGCGAAGGCCAGATACTTGCCAATAGTCTCTACGTCGCCATGACTCGCGCGAGATCGCTGCTGGCCATCTACGGAAGTCACACGGGTTCGACGGCTTCTCGACGACTGCTGGAGACCATGTCCGATTGTGTTGTGATGCAGAATGCAGCACCGACGATCGACGCTTCGAGCAGCATCCAGGATGATTTGATTGACATCCTGAAACGGATCGGCCCCGAGCACCGTCCGTGGCTTGTGAATCTGTGGAAGTCGCACCAGATTCATCAGGAACCGATCATGAACAACAGCGGCCAGATCATCGCTGACGCCCTATTCTGGTTTGAGCACGCCGGTCTGAAGTGGGCGTGCTTTGAGAATCGCGCTGCTGGCAATGAAGCGATTGCCGACTCACTTGCAGCACACGGGATTCGAATTCTGCGCGCGGGCGACGAGGTTCTGTGAATAAATTCCGGACGCATTCAGGCTGCCGAAAATTCTTTGGCGACCAGTCTGATTTCAGCCCATCGCTTGCCAAATTCCCTGGCGTATCCTGTAATCTGTTCCGGCCGCATCGTGTTCATTCGCTTTGGTTTGAATGAGTCAACAGCCGACGGCGATGCCTTAGTCAGTGAGGCCAGGCTGCGACCGTTTCTCGATAAATGGCATCTGATTCCTCGTGCCGAATGGCAGTCGGAGCTCGAGGATGCACTTCGACAGAGCAACACGATCGCCGTTTTCATAGGACCATCGGGGATGCGTCACAGATCTTACGGACGTTGAAATTCGACGTATGGCAGGC
>JAYSPO010001161.1:0-3685 GCA_043722015.1 Candidatus Kuenenia sp.
CTTCGATTTCGTTGCATGGCCATGCGACGGACATGAATGTCCATCCTACGGAAGACCAGCAAGCGCGGCAGGCTAAAGCCTGTACTCCAACACACACGAAAGCTCAGCCTCATGACGAACGAAACTCAGGAAACACCGGAATCTGGTAACAACGACGCAACTCAGCCTGCCGCCGAAGCTGTCCGTGAAGCTGTGGAATCAGGTCGGGATGCGGCAGACCAGGTTCGGCAAATCGTCGTCGATCTGTTCAGCGGCAAGCGGAGCCCGGTGACTTCGGCTCGTGATGCGATTCAGGGAATGCTGCAGACTGCATCGGAAATCGCAAATCGCTCCACACCGGAAAAAGCCGAAAGCGTGGTTAAAAATGTGATCGACGGCATCGGAACGGGGCTCAAGTCCGTCGCACAAACTACTCAGGACGCAGTGCAGGACGCAACCGCTCGAGGCCAGCGATTTGCGACCGAAGACGTCGAACGCGCGAAGAAGGATTTGAGCAGCATCGGGGAGATTCTTGTCGATACGGCAAAGTACTTCGCGGGGCGCGTCAGTTCAGAAACCGGATCGGCGTTTCAAAGTGCAAAGTCGCATGCGGAACAAACAATGGCCGCGGCCAGACCCGTCGTGGCTTCGTCGCTGGAAGCGCTGGCAAAACACCCGATTCAGACCGCAGGAGAAGCCGCCAGCACGGCGGTGCGTGGCACTCAGCTCACGGCTGGCGCGTTGCTGAGTTTTGTGAGCGGAGCTCTGGCGGGCGCGGCGGAGTTACTTGATCCCGACCGTCGAAAGAAGTCTGAAGTCAAGATCGCAGAGAAGACCGGCGCGGATGATTCTGCGGAAGCGAAGTCGTGAGTGATCCAATCGGCATCCGGCGCGGCATCCGAAACACAAAGCGAGCAGCCGAAGTGATTACGGTGCTGGCGAAGCACGGGTTTCGGCAATTTCTGTCGGATACCGGAATCGAACGCATGATCGAACGCGGCCAGGAAATCCTGCTGCGTTCAAAACCAGAAGCGGCCACACCTGCCAAACCGTTCGCCGTGCGCGTGCGGGAGGCGCTTGAGGAACTGGGAGGCACGTTTATTAAACTGGGGCAGGTGCTCAGCACGCGTCCGGATCTGGTGCCAGCCGAACTCGCCGACGAACTACGAAGCCTGCGCTCAAATTGTCCGACCGTGCCTTATGCCGAAATCCGCAAACGCCTTGAAGAGGAATTTGGCGACAAACTCGACGAGCATTTTCAGTCGATCGACGAAGTACCTCTGGCCGCAGCCTCAATCGCGCAGGTCCATCGCGCTGTGCTGAAGGACGGTACCAATGTTGTCCTGAAAATTGTACGGCCCGGGATCGAAGAAGTTATCGAGTCGGATATCGATATTCTCACTGAGCTGGCTCGTCTGACAGAGAACCGCATCAGCGAAATGGGGTATAGTCCCAAAGAAACGGTTCGCGAGTTCCAGCAGGAATTGTCGCGCGAAGTGGATTTGCTTTATGAGGGTCGATCCACGGACCGATTTCGCAAGAACTTTGCCGATGACCCGAAGATTCATTTTCCGATTGTTTACTGGGCTTCGACAACTCGTCGCGTCCTGACGCTGGAACATGTGCAGGGTACGCTGCTCTCGGAAACCGATTTTTCAAAGATGTCGCCGGAGCAACGGCGAACGATCGTCGAAAAGGGCTCCGAGGCCGTGTTTCGCCAATGCCTTGAGCATGGATTTTTCCACGCCGATCCGCACCCCGGCAACATTTTTGCTGTGCCCGACGGCGGCATCTGTTTCATCGATTGCGGCATGACAGGGCGGATCGATCGGCAGACGATGCAGTCGCTGGCGACCCTGGTGATGTCAGTGATCAACTCGGATCTGGACAAAGTTCTCGAAGCGACGATGTCACTCTGCGATGCCGACAAGACGCTGAAATTTGATCGCGCGTTTCGCCGCGATGCATGGAGTTTCATTGCACGCTTCGAACGCGGCACGATCGAAGCGCTCGACATGGCAGGATTGCTCAACGAGTTCTTTGCCCTGATGCGTCGGTATCGTATCCGCTGCCCCGCTGATCTCGTGTTTCTGATCAAAGCACTCTCGACAATTCAGGGGGCAGCCAGGGAAATCGATCCGACGTTTGACCTAGTGGCCCATGGACGGCCGCAGCTCGAAAAGCTCATCCGCGACCGATACGGCTTCACAGCAGCCCGCGACCGATTGCTGACGAGTGCCCAGCGGTACCTGTCGTTGATGGAAGATCTGCCGGATGAAGTCCGCGATGTGCTTGATCAACTGCGACGACGTGAGTTCAGTGTCAATCTGCGACATCACGGCATGGATCGATTGAACGACGACACACTGGAACACGCCAGCGGCACGATCGCTGTTGGACTGGTGATTGCGGGATTGCTGGTTGGTTCGTCAGTTCTGATTCTGGCCGAACGCGGCATGGAAGGCTCAACCATCCTCCGCGGCGTCGGTGTGACCGGAATCGTCATCGCGATCTTACTGGCCATCACGCTGCCCATTCGCTGGATTCGCAGGCGAAAGTGAAGACTCGCCACAGGTGATTTCAGGTAGGTCCTTTCTGCCGGAAAGGACTGTGTTTGGTAGGTCCTTTCTGCCGGAAAGGACTTCGCAACCTGTTGCGACAAGCGACCAGAACCGGCTGATTGAAAAGCAACGTGGCGACGTGGAGCGGACATGCGGCCTGAGGCGGTTCGAGCTTCGCTCGAAAATCTTCCCCGGCAGGGATGACCTACTTTGATTTTTCCAGTTCCACCAGGATGCCGCCCATTTTGAGCACTTCGTGAATACGCGTAAACCAGTGAACCACGCCCCACTTCAAACCGACCGATTCTGCGGCTGACTTTAATTCTTCACGATTGAATGTGCGACACTTCCAGGTGTGGCTGGTCAGCAGCCCGGAAAATGAATCTTCCGTCGCCAGCAACAGGATGATTCCACCGGGGCGAAGCACGCGAGCAAATTCCCGAAGGCCGTCTGTCGGGTCTGGAAGATATTCGAGCACGTAGCCACAGGTGACGCAGTCGAATGAGTTGTCTCGAAAGGGCAGGGCGCGCATGTCGGCCGCGACAAAGACCGGACGATCAGACTGCAGCCGTTCCCTGGCTCGCTTGAGCATTTCCCAGGACAGGTCGAAACCGACGACTTCAGTATCGGGGCGACTGGTCGCGAGTAAATGACGAATAATCTGCCCGGCACCTGAACCCACATCCAGAATGCGATCAAATCGTCGAGCGTCAAAGCGACCGGAATGGAACAACTTGCCCATCAGCGGTTCGTGCAGCGAGATAATGCTGCTGAATTTCAGCACGGACCCGCGACGACCGTCGTACAGTCGCCGAACGGATTTCTGGTATGTGCCGAATGATTGACGGCGCATGCCTCGAAATTCCCCAAGTCGTCTCAGTTGCTGGCGAGCTTTTGTATGCAGGCTTCGCACTCTGTCTTTCACGTTCGTCCGCTTTCTGTGGGTTTCTTGCCTTCGTGCAGTGCGGGAATTGCACGCAATCAGTCCTCTTTTCCCCTGTTTTCACAGCGATTTCCAGCGCCATCGCCTGAATCGTAGCGTGCTGGACACTGATTGAAAATGCAGGCGCCACGGAATCTGTTACGTCGATTTCCGAGAGTTATTCGACCCATCACCTTGAGATTCGCGCATTTTTCCGCGATCA
>JAYSPO010001162.1:0-3443 GCA_043722015.1 Candidatus Kuenenia sp.
AGGTCGCGGTCAGCAGAGTATGCGAAGATAACAGAACGGTTCGCGACGCGCAACGTGGAGGCGGCTCAGGCGGAGCGCTGATTCGACCTTGGGATCTCAAACATGCACTCCCCGAGTTGATCTGCAGACAACGCTGGACTTCGCGATCAGCATCGCGTTCTCTCCCCATGACCGCATGCCCGTTTCTCTCTGAACGGTCGCTGGCTTGCTTTGGCGATCACCGGACAGATTGTGCTGTTTGATGTCGAGCACAGGAAAACGGCTATGATTCCCGCTGCCTCGCTATTTCCCCAAACGGAAAATCACTCGCCCAAGCGGGCGGCAACCGCGACGAAACCAACGGTGTGTGGATCTGGAGTTCAACGGCGGCGCCCATAGCAGAATTCAAATAAACTCCGTGAGGTCGGCAGGAATCCTTCAGCCAAGGCTGGTATCATCCTGCATTCTTCAATGTCTTCACACCGTCGAAGTGGCGGGGCACATCGAGTCAACCCAGCGACGACGAATTCAGGCGCTTCCTCAGATAATTCGCCCGCACATTGTTGCGTTCCGCCGTTTCAAGAGCCTCGCCGTGCAGCGTCTGCAGGTGTGCTGGTTGAGTGTGAATAAACAACTCGTTCACGGTTGCCAAATCCAGATTGTCGATCAGTCCCTGCTGAATTCCCATGCGCAGGCTCGACAACAGATGCATCGTTTCTTCAGAACTGATTGACCGGGCACTTGTCAATACGCCGAATGCGCGGGCGACCTGATCATGCAGTTCCGCCCGCTTGTCGCGTACCAGCAGGTCACGGACGCGGCGTTCCCAGCCAATGATGTTGGACACAACTTCTTTCACTTCCGCAATCAACTGCTCTTCGGACTTGCCGAGGGTCACCTGATTCGAAATCTGGTAGAAGTCACCCATGGCCTGGCTGCCTTCCCCGTACAAACCACGCACGGCCAGGTTAATCTTCTGTGCCGCCTGATGCACCTTCTGAATTTCCCGTGTCAAGCGCAGGGCCGGAAGATGAACCATGACGCTCACGCGAATACCGGTGCCGACGTTGGTCGGGCAGGCGGTCAGATATCCAAGTTGCGGATGAAATGCGTAGGGGACAGTTTCTTCAATCTGATCGTCCAGTGCATCGCACTCCATCCAGCAGTCGTCGAGCGCAAAGCCGCTGTGGAGTACCTGGATTCGCAAATGATCTTCTTCATTGATCATGACACTGTGTCGTTCACCTTCGCTGATGGCGACTGCCCGAGGACCGTCGCCCCTTGCGAGTTCGCGACTGATGAGCTGGCGTTCCATCAACATCTGGCCATCCAGCGCTGAAAGCGACTCGATGTTCACATGATGCACAGGGCGATGTTGAATCTCTTCCTGCATGGCAGATTTAACCATCTGCACAATCTGAAATCGGGCGTCAGCGGAAGCACGCATCACAAACGCGAAGCCCGCGACGTTGCGCGCGAGGCGGACGCGACTGGAAATGACAATGTCCGACTCCGGCCCGTCACCCCTCAGCCATTCTCCGCTGGTGCGTGCGAGTTCTGCCATGCAAAACGAGTTGTCGGGGCGTTCCGGACTCAACGAAAGGTATCCTTGAAAAGCAGCGCTATCCGAATAAGGGTTTTCGGATAGCCTCTTCCTGAATTGTAGGAAGATTCCTCGTCCAGACAAGAAACTCCGGTTGCGGAGCGACCGTTAAGTAAAGACATTCGCCAACGCGTCCAGATGTCGGATGGACATTCATGCCCGTCGCATGGCAAACACTGTATCTCGTCCAATTCTTAGTCGGGTGACGCAGGTTTCTTTTTCTTTCGCGGTTTCTTTGGCGTTTCTTCACGCATGGCGTTTTCGAGCCCGGCGATTTCGTCGCGAAGGCGGGCAGCGGTTTCGTAGTCTTCCGCTTCGATTGCGTTTCGTTGTGCGTTGCGCAACTGAATCAGTTGTCCCTGTTCCTGAGTTCCCACAACGGTACTTCGAGGTCGCTTGCCTTTGTGTTCGACGTCTTCGTGGATGTTTTCCAGAAGTGGCAAAAGCTCCGTCATGAATTCCGTATAGTCCTGTGAACAGCCGAAACGTCCACTCTCGCGAAATTCACTGAACGAAATGCCACAATTCGGACAACTTGCGGGGGAATGCGAGTCGCCCATGAGTTCATCCAGTTTCGATGCCAGGTCAGAGGCAATCGTGGAATTCTCGTCGTCTGGATTCTGTTCCAGATATTCCTTGGCGCACGTATCGCATAGATGCACGATGGCCGCTTCACCTTCACGGATTTCCGTCACGTGCAATGTGGCCGGCTTTGTACAACGTCGGCATTTTTTCATAGCATTTTCTCGCGTGTTTTCGATTTTGCGCCGCCCGGTGATCACTGCCTGCATGGTTGCACCTCAGAGTTCATCGCGAGGGTCATCATCCCGTTTCGCGATGCTGGACGCAAGTGCCATATGGCGGCAATCAGCCATGAAGCGGTGTGGAGGAACTCAAAGAAAGCCGATCGAAGTAACACAATCGGCTGTCCTGTGCCGCGATGAGACCACAAGTCGCAGGATTCGCCTGTGCGTAATCCGGATTCCAGGAGATGAAAGTTCGCCTGTGTGGTTGTTTCGAAACGTGTCGCAGAGCTAAGCTGCGTTCCTACATTCCAGAGGGACTCTCAACAATCGGACGCCAAATGAGCACTGCAGGCACAACAGCCGAGACATCTGTTTTTGGGCATAAGCCTGGACTCTTCTTGCTTTTCTTTACCGAAATGTGGGAACGATTCAGTTACTACGGAATGCGAGTTCTGCTCGTACTGTTCCTTGTCAGCGAAACCGCCGGCGGCGGTTGGGGCTGGACGCGTTCAAGTGCTTTGAACCTCTACGCATTGTACACAGGGCTGGTCTATGTGACCCCAATTCTCGGAGGGATCATCGCCGACAAGTTTCTGGGCTACCGCAAGGCGGTTGTTCTAGGCGCTTTCTTAATGACACTGGGGCACGCATCGCTGGCGTTTGAATCAGCGATATCATTCTACGCCGGATTGGTGTTGCTGATCCTCGGGAACGGCTTCTTCAAACCGAACATCTCGTCAATCGTGGGGCAACTGTATGGGAATGATGGTGCCAGGAAGGATTCGGCCTATACGATTTTCTACATGGGGATCAACGCTGGTGCGTTTCTGGGGATACTGCTCTGCGGATATATCGGTGAAAGGACCCAATGGAGTTATGGATTTGGACTGGCTGGAATCTTCATGCTGCTGGGCATGATCATGTTTCAACTCGGTCAGGGCATCTTCGGGGAACTCGGACTGCATTCAAAGCCAAAGGACCCTGCCGTCGATAACGCTGCTTCGCAGGAATCGCCAGCAGTCGTACGCGATCGACTGATTGTCATCGGCATTCTCTCGTTCTTTACCATCTTCTTTTGGATGGCTTTTGAGCAGGCTGGCGGCTCAATGAACATT
>JAYSPO010001163.1:0-1211 GCA_043722015.1 Candidatus Kuenenia sp.
GAAATCAGCACACTACAAACGGTGAGCAACGTGGTGAGAGCGATCATGGTGACGCTGATACCGTCGAGGCCAAAGTACATTTCCAGCTGCATGCGTTCACCGGTCTTCAGCCACGGCTGCCGATACTCGACGCGCGGTTGAATGGCCGACGCCGAATCAGCACTTGACGCCAATGGTGTCAATCCGGACTCCAATGGATCCACCACCTGGGCTTCGTACTGGACGAGCAGCAGCCCGGAAAACAACAGCGCCGCCACACTGCCGCAACATGCCACCCAACGGGCACTGGATTGATTGAGCGACGTACGGAACAGCATCAACAGCAACGCCGTGGCCGCCGGGATCGACAGTGAGATAAACAGAAGAGCGATCATAGGAAACCCGAAATCCAGAATTCGTGAGCGGCAGGGCGCTAGCCGCCGGTTTGTCAGGAACAGTTACCGGTGGCTAGCGCCATTCCGCTCAGAAGTGAATCAAAACATCGTCAGCACTAAAACCACTGCCGCCACAACACCCACCCACATCACGCCGGCGTACGATGAAACAACACCGCCATGCAGCTGGCGAGGAATAATACTCACGGCTTTCGGCACTTTGCCGACGGTATCCACAATGCCATCTATCAAGTACTTATCAACGAGCGTCGCCAGTTTTGCGAGACCACGAAGCGGCAGGACGATCAGGCCGGTAAAGATCTCGTCGAGGAAAAACTTGCCCTGCGAAACGACATACAGTGGTTTCATTGTTTTGGCGATTGCCGCCGGAATTGCGGGTGACGCCACATAAAACATCCAGGCAAAGCCGATCCCGGCAATTGCGATCACACTGCTCATGATCATGACGTCCCAGTGCAGACGATGCTCAAGCTCCGGCGTCAACCCCATCATCTTTTGCAGGTAATCGCCAAACAAATGCGTCGGCCCGACAATCAGACCGATCCCGGCGGCGCAGACTGCAAGAGCTCTCAACGGCCATGCCATGATCGGCGTGGCCTCGTGCGGATGGTGTCCTGCTTCCTCGGGATATTTTTCAGGTCCCCAGAACGTCATGAAATACGCCCGAAAGGTATAGAACGCTGTGAGGAAAGCTGTTCCGATCGCAATGGCACGGATCACGCCATAATACAGGCCGTGTTTTTCGCTGTGCGACGCTCGTGCGAGCACTGCAAGAATGTCGTCTTTGCTCCAGAATCCAGCCAGCAACGGAACGCC
>JAYSPO010001164.1:0-4540 GCA_043722015.1 Candidatus Kuenenia sp.
AACGGCGCTGCGCTTGGTCCGGCCTACCCCAAAAACAAACTTTGACAGACGCACTGACTGAAGTCGTGCGGCTTCGGCATGGATGGGCGTCCAGCCACCGAATTCTCACGAATCCGGCTACTTCTCAATCGCGGTCGCGCGAGACATGCATAGGGAGAATCGTTTCTTGAGGGTCAGCCGGTGATGGCTCGTTCTGCGGCCTGGAATCCACAGGTCTTATGAGCACCGTCGCAGAAAGGGCGGATGGCAGATGCCCCACAGCGGCACAGGGCAAACGTTTCTTTGCCTTTGAGATCGAACACGTTGCCGGCGGCATCGGTGACAGTCACCGGCCCGGTAATCAGGAGCGGGCCGTTATCTTTCACAAGCACTTTGACATCAGACATTTGAGAACTTTCAGCAAGCAGAGAAATGTAAACGATTCGAAAGAATCAGAAGTTCAGGAATGGGTGGATTCATCGCCCAGCTTCGGCTCGGGCAGCATGCCGGTCAGGATCGTACCCACGACGGCATAAGCCCCGGCCACGCAGGCACCGACATAGGCGATGCGGGCCGGGTCCGGGGTAGCGGACTCGGAAAACGTGATTGTCAGATATGCCGCAGCCGTACCGATAACTCGCCCTCCGATATTGGCGGCAAAACTCTCGCCGGTACCGCGGAGGTGGACAGGAAAGACCAGCGGAATGTAGTTGCCCCAAAAACTGAACTGGCCGACAACCAGCACGCCAGCGACAAAGATTCCGATCTTGATCATCATGAGCGAATCCGTCTGCAGCGCACTTCCGATCCACACAAACAGAGCCGGTACGACAAACAGGGATGGGATCTGGAATACGCGGAACAGATTCCGGCGACTGACGATCCTGATCGCCAGAATGGCCAGCAACGCACGTCCCAACAAACCGCCCAGCTCCTGCCACAACGTCACTCCCGCGACCACGGCATCGCTTTCATTTCCAGCTTCCATCTTTTGTTTTGGCGTGTATTCCGGTTTACCGGTCTTTGCGTTCTTCCCACCCGGCTCGCCAACTTTTGCCTTGGCTGCCGCAATGATCTCTTTCTGGCCGGACTCGGCCGGGGAGCCTAAGGCACGGGCACCGATGATCGAAGGCAACTGTTGAATCGCGCCAAGTGCAAGACCATAGCTGGCGGCAAAGATCAATGTGGTCACGATCGTCGTCTTGCACAGCGCTGGGCTGAAGAGTTCGGCAATCGACGGACGTTTCAGAGTGCCGGCATCTTTCTTTTTCTGCCACTCGGGTGATTCCGGCAGGAACGGGCGAATCAGCAGCAATGGCAGCGCGGGAATCACCCCCGAGATCAGTGTATAACGCCATGCTTCGTGTCCGCCGGCGATCTCCGGCAGGTCGGATGCCAGTTTCCCGGCCAGAATATTCATCCCTGCCACCATCAGCCCGCCGAGCGATGAAAATGCCTGAGTCCACCCGAGCACTTTCTCACGCTGGTGATGAATCGGGAACAGTTCCGCCAGCCACGCGACCGCAGCGACGAATTCCACACAGACTCCGACAAAGACGAAGCATCGACAAACGAGCAACTGGGAAAGCGTCGTCACAAAGCCAGCCGCGAAGGCTCCGAAAGCATACAACAGGATACTGAATGTCAGCACGCGGCGGCGTCCCAGGCGGTCAGTCAGCCAGCCGCCCCAGAGCCCAAAGATGCCTCCCACAAGCGCTGGCACGAAGAACAACGTTCGCGCCCACGCGACATAATCCTTGCCGCCCGGCAGCCAGAGTGCCATGGCTTCCGGTCGGGTCGCTCCGTCTTTAATCAGTTGTTCGATGATTGGTGCGCTGAGCGATGCAACCGCCGGTTTGATAATCAGCGGCAGCATCAGCAATTCGTAGATATCAAACGCAAATCCGATGGCAGCGATGACACAGACAAGCCATTGAACGCCGGTGAGGCGAGGTGCGGAAGTTGAGGACATGCAACGAGGGCTTTCAAGAGGAAGGATCGTCCAATAAAAACGGCGACGTCAGTCATCTAGACCTCGTTTAACCCGACGCCAACGGCGAGGCGGTTTTCCGGGCGATTTGCCTCGCCGTTGGCATCGGGTCAAACGATTGACTCTGCGTTAAGGCAGAGAGTTAAGGCGATAAACACTCGTTTTTCAAGTCACTTGCCCTGAACGTCCCGTATCTCTGCAGATTCGCGTTCCCAGCATTGCAAATGCCAGGCAAATCCTGGGCAGTGTCGGAGTTCGGGAAAATGTCGTGCAGGGCAGGATTGCTGGACTGTGTTTCGTCCGTTAGTGTTCCGGCGTGGTGCATTGTCGAGCCTTGGAATGTAGGTTGGACATTCTTGTCCGACTGCGATTCGACGGGCAGGAATGCCGATGATGCTCCACGCGATAGGAGTCTGTCCCGATACTCAAAAACTGTGAGCCGCAAGGCGCTAGCCGCGGGTAATTCGCCCGCAAAAACCGGCGGCTAGCGCCTTGCCGCTCACAAAAACATGGTATTCAGACAGGCTCCGGGCAGGACAAAGCACCGGTCTTTTGGATGTGTTGAACGGTAATGTTGACAAGGCGAGCAAGATGACGGAACGAATCACAATCATTGGATCAGGCCCTGCAGGCTGGACGGCTGCGATTTATGCGGCGCGCGCGGAACTGAAGCCAGTCGTCTACGAAGGCGCATTCAATGAAGAAAATCGCCAGAAGGGCACGTTGCCACTGGGGCAATTGTCGCTCACCACCGAAGTCGAAAATTTCCCTGGATTCCCATCCGGCGACATGACGGGCTACCTCGACACGTCGATTGAGGACTCCAAACGCAGGTACATGGCACCGCATGGAAAGCATGGTGTCAGTGGTCCGGAACTCATGGAACTCATGCGCCAGCAAGCCATGAATTTCGGGACACGCATCGTCACGGACGACATCGTCGATATCGACATGTCAAAGCGTCCCTTCGAACTCACGACGCTCAGTGGCGACAAGTTCACGTCGCACGCGATCATCATCGCCACCGGTGCCCGTGCTAATTATCTGGGACTGCCGTCCGAGGATCGTCTCAAGAATATGGGCGTCTCCGCTTGTGCCGTCTGTGACGGAGCCCTGCCGCGATTTCGTAACCATCCTGTCGTCGTCGTGGGCGGCGGAGACAGTGCGATGGAAGAAGCCAACTTCCTGACAAAATTTGCTTCGGTCGTGTACATCATTCATCGCCGCGATTCGTTTCGAGCCAGCAAGATTATGGCCGAACGAGTCCTGTCAAACCACAAGATTCAGGTCAAGTGGAATTCGGCGGTTGATGAAGTGCTGGGCGACGAAAAGACGGGCGTGACCGGCGTACGCATTCGCAGCACCGTGGATGCTTCAAAAACGGAAGACGTTCCCGCGACCGGCTACTTTGCCGCGATCGGTCATACGCCGAACACAGACTTCCTGAAAGGGCAATTGACAACGAATGCCAAAGGCTACGTCATCTGGACCACGCCTCAGCGAACTTACACCAGCGTGGAAGGCATCTTCGCAGCAGGCGACGTCGCCGATGACTATTACCGCCAGGCGATCACCGCCGCCGGAACCGGCTGCATGGCCGCCCTCGACGCCGAACGCTGGCTGGCGGCGCAGGGGATTGAGTAGTCGCAGGGAACCGTCGTCTGTCTTCTCCCGATCTTAATCCTACTCATAATCATAATCTTAATCGATTCGCAGCCAGAACTCGTGGCACTCAACGGCTGCCTCCGCCGGAATCGATTATGATTAAGAGTAGGATTAAGATTAAGAAGTGAATGAGGTCGCGAGCACAAACTGCACGCGATCGAGGGAAGTCGCATTATTGCTGCGGTGTCGCATCCTCGCCATCTGCAACATTGAAATCAATGTCCACACCAATCCGTTCATAGCCGCCGTTTTGCCGAATCGCCTTGAAATTGTCGTCCGTCAATTGACAGGCGTGCAGAATTTTGGATCGTTCGAGGGCAACTTCTCCCGGGATCGAAACGCCCTTTCGGCCTACGCCCGTATTTTTGAAAAGTCGATTGAAATACGGCACTTTGCTGACCATTGGTGTGCCGTTTAGTTTGACTATATTGATCATCACGACATCCTGCAACACAAGGCGGTCGCCATCATTCGCTTTGACTGTGCCCGCGAACGATCTGGAAAACATCAACACCTCTTCTCGAATATCGGGAACGTCACAACTCGGCATCTCGCCGGTTATCAACCGTACGTGTTGCCCAGGTTTCAATTCCTGTGGGTCAATCTTCGGCAGGCGGCCTTGTTCGTTGACTAAGAAGACGTCCAGGGTCGCCTCGGGCTGAATGCTTCGCGGCGGTCGATCTTCCGTGCTCACCACTGAATCTGGTGGCTGAACCAGCGAGCAACCGGAACAACAGATCGTCAGAAATGCGAACAAAGACCAACCGCCAAGTTGTCGCCACATAAAGTCATCCTTGAACAAATCGCGACTTTGCCATCACATGCACGAATCATGCAAGCGACTTGTATCAAAACTCGCGCGCGGCGAATCCGTATTTTCACGCAATCGGTTTCGTCTGATCCAGT
>JAYSPO010001165.1:0-2496 GCA_043722015.1 Candidatus Kuenenia sp.
GCAGTGCCCCTGCAGATTCGCATGACTTTGTTTCGCGAATTGCTCTCCGCGGAGTTGGAGGCTCGACTCAATCGTGACCAAGAGCCAAACGTTGCCGAATATGAAGTCCGTTTTCCAAACTACTCAGCGGAGATACTGCGTGCCTTCGCTGAGACTGAGAAACTGGTCGCTTCGTCGAATGCGAGTGTGCAGATTCTGAAGGCCGGGCAGTCGTTGTCGGTTGGTCGCTCGCAGGCCAAGGCTGGCATTGCGTCTGATGACGGAGACGCAACGGAACGGAAGGCGTCATCCGTTTTTCAGGAGACTGCGCAGCAACTGCCGAGGAAAATTGGAAGATATCGCCTTGAACAGATCATCGGCCAGGGAGCGTTCGGAGTCGTCTACCGAGCGTATGATGAACAACTGAATCGCATCGTTGCTGTGAAGACACCACACGAATCAATCGTCGTTGATGCACAAAAGGCGAAGGCGTATCTGACGGAAGCTCAGTTCGTTGCCGGCCTGGATCATCCGCACATCGTGCCGGTCTATGACTTTGGCAGCACGGACACCGTTTCCTGCTACATCGTTTTGCGATTTATTGATGGCGGCAGTTTGTCCGCACGACTTAAGCGAGGTAACCTGAACTATTCAGAGGCCACTACGCTGACGGCGGCGATCGCCGAAGCACTGCAAGCGGCCCATCGGAAGGGTTTGATTCACCGGGATGTGAAACCTGGCAATATTCTGATTGATGGTGATGGGAAGGCGTGGCTCACCGATTTTGGTTTGGCGCTGCAGGACGACAACTCCATCAAGGGGGCGAAATACGTTGGCACACCGGCTTACATGAGTCCCGAGCAGGCCCGCGGCGAAGAGCACAGACTTGATGGCCGGAGCGATATCTTCAGTCTGGGCGCAGTTATGTATGAAATGCTGACCGGTCGGCCACCGTTTCGATCATCGACGCAGGCCGATCTGTTGCAGCGAATTGCCACGACATCGGCTCGCCCTCTGCGACAGTATGACGAACACATTCCCAAGGAACTTGAACGCATCTGCTTAAAAGCCCTGTCTCAGCGTGCCAGCGATCGATATGCGACGGCACACGATATGGCGGAGAATCTACACGAGTTTCTGAAGGAGGTTTCCTCTCAGCGCTATTCGCTTGCAGGCGAACGACTGAAAGCGTCATCTGGATCTGCGGGATCAATCGGTTCAAACTCCGCCAGCCGAATTCTCAGTCGTGGATCTCTCGACGGCGGTGATCCGGGTTGGCGATCGGGCAGTGATCCGATCAAAGTTGTGCCCAGGGGCCTTTCTTCTTTTGATGGACATGATGCCGATTTCTTCCCGGAGCTGCTGCCTGGCCCGCGAGACCGTCATGGACTTCCGGACAGCATTCGATTCTGGAAACATCGCATCGAAGGAGCGGATGCTGACTCGACGTTTTCGGTTGGCCTGATTTATGGCCCGTCAGGATGTGGGAAATCGTCCCTGATGAAAGCCGGCTTGATCCCGCGTTTACCCCCAGAAGTGACCGCGATCTATGTGGAAGCGACCAACACGGAAACCGAAAATCTGCTGCTCCGTCGACTGCGCAACAAGTACTCGGAGTTACCCAAGGAGCTGGAACTTACGGAGACACTAGTCGCGCTGCGGCATGAGATCGTCGATTCCACCGGGCGAAAGCTGCTCATCGTATTGGATCAGTTTGAACAGTGGCTGCATGCAAACAAGGATGCGAAAAACACAAAATTGGTCAAAGCACTGAGGCAGTGCGACGGGAATCATGTCCAGTGTATCGTGATGGTACGAGATGACTTTTGGCTGGCCGTCAGTCGTTTTTTTCAGGACCTGGAAATCGATGCAATTCCAGGTCGCAACGTCGCATTGGTGGACCTCTTCAGCGTCGAACATGCAACGTCGGTTCTTGCCGCTTTTGGCCGAGCTTTCGGGAAGCTTCCAGAGAGTAGCAGCCAGGTCTCAAAGGATCAGAAGACGTTTCTGGTCGAAGCAGTGCAGGGACTCGCTGAAGATGGCAAAATCGTTTCGGTTCGCCTTTCGCTGTTCGCGGAAATGATGAAGGACAAGCTCTGGACGCCGACAACTCTGAAAGAGATCGGAGGAGCGGCCGGAATCGGTGTGGCGTTTCTGGAGGATGCTTTCCGTTCCTCAGCCGCGTTTCCCAAACACCGAATGCATCAGGTGGCAGTGCAACAAGTGCTCGAAGCACTGCTGCCCGAACCTGGAACCGACATCAAAGGGCACATGCGCTCCAGCGAAGACCTCTTGGCGGCGTCTGGTTATGCGGGGCGAACAAGAGATTTCAATGAACTGCTTCGGATTCTCGACAGCGAACTGCGACTCATTACACCTTCCGAGGCCGTGGAATCGAACGGCGCGCGGCAGGGCGGAAGCCCTCAGCGTCCCGCATCACACGCCTCGCGCCATGCATCAGGCTTCTATCAACTCACGCACGACTACCTTGTCCCGTCCCTCCGCGACTGGCTGACA
>JAYSPO010001166.1:0-1208 GCA_043722015.1 Candidatus Kuenenia sp.
GTGAACTCATCAAACGGCATGTTCTGATCGAATGCCTTAATCACCCAGTCGCGATACGCCCACATTTCACGGAAGTTGTCGAAGTGAATTCCGTGTGAGTCAGCATATCGAGCATAGTCGAGCCAGTATCGACCGCGATGCTCTCCCCAGGTCGGACTGGCCAGCAGCGAATCCACCAGTCTCTCATAAGCATCTGGCGACTGATCGTTGACAAATGCTTGAACGACTTCCGGCGTCGGAGGCAGTCCGGTAATGTCCAGACTTACACGCCGCGCGAGCGTACGACGATCGGCTTCGATTGCCGGTGTCAGGCCGCTTGCGACCAGCTTCTGCAACACGAAATTGTCGATTGGATTCTTTGGCCAGTTCGCGTGCGTGGCCTTGACTGATTCCGGCACGGCAGGGACCTCCGCCCGCACCGGCGCGATGTAGGACCAGTGCTGCTGATATTCGGCTCCGCTCTGAACCCAGTCGATGAGCAGTTTTTTTTGTGCAGGGCTGAGCGGCTTCTTAAGTTCCGGCGGAGGCATGATCTCTTTCGGATCGTCACTCAGGATGCGGCGAATCATTTCGCTTTCATCCGGGTTGCCCGGACTGATCGCACCATGCTCAATTGCCGCATCGCGCTTGTCCATTCGGAGATCGGCTTTGCGAGCCGCACTGTCCGGCCCGTGGCACGTCAGACACGTGTCCATGAAAATTGGACGAATGTCACGATTGAACTGGATTGCATCCTGTGCACTCACAACGGTCGTCAGCAGGATCGTTACGGCGAATGCAGCCACACAGCGAGTCGTGGTCATGGCAGTCAACTTTGATATTTGAAGGCGGGAAGTGATGGCACCTGTGACAAAAGTAGGCATCACTCTCTGAGTGATGAAGCAGAGCCCGAAAACGCTCGCGTTTCCGGGCCGCGTCACTCAGAGAGTGACGTCTACTTTGATTTCTGTCACACATGTCAATCACAGGACGGAATCGACTTGCATCGACTCTTTCTCAGGGTGACAAAGGAACGGCAACCCTGTCAAGCATTCTTAATTTTACGGACCCCGAACTCCCAAACCCGGTTTATTCCTCGCAAAAATGAAACTCACCATGGCGCATTCACGATCGACGCATGGCTAGTGCTTTGTCAAGCCAATGAATTGGGGTTGAATCAGTAGGCCGGACCAAGCGGAGCGCCGTTCCGGCAATTGGCCGACCTGCCG
>JAYSPO010001167.1:0-10052 GCA_043722015.1 Candidatus Kuenenia sp.
GCTGACAGTGGCCCATCTTGGGAACCTGCCTCAGCGCATGAAAACCCTGCCGATGCTCACGCTGATCGGTCAATCAGATTTGATGTTCATTGCGACCGACTGGAGTTGAACCAGCACGGGTGTTACCCCACATGCTCCTGAAGCATGCGCGTCTGCCAATTTCGCCACGATCGCTTTTATTCGAGTCCTCACCAGCTCCTGAAGCCGGTGTCTGCCAATTTCGCCTCTGGCGCACCGCACTTCGAGTAGGAGTTTACATCCTCTCGACAGGCAAGACAACTGAAGGGTTCGCGAAATATCGCAATTGAAAATCAGCGTGGCACGATCAGTTCGGGGCTGGCGCTGCAGAGACGACCGGATTCGTATCCACCGCAGCAGATTCAATCGCAATCGTCATGGACAAAACCACGGGCTTCAAACTGGCGAAATCCGGAGTCCAGCCTTCAAATGTCCTGACGATTGCAAAACCTGACGTCGAGGCATTCTCAGCGCCAGGCACTTCCCGCACAATCACCAACGTCGCTGGAATGGCCTGTTGCTGAATCTGTTCGAGGTCGTCGGCCAAAAACGTGATGCTGGAATCCGGAGCGTCGTCGTTCAGTACCCGCACAATATATTTCTGCTGAGCGTCGCCGGTTTTCGCCATCAGATCCCATGGTGCGTCGGTGGGCTCCAGGGGGCGTTCCGCATTTGAAAGTTCAGCCTGTACAAAACTGACAGCTTGCTGATGTGGGGCGGTTTCAATCTCCGGAGCGGATTCTTCGGGAAGCAGGTCCGCCACCACGACATCATCGACTTTGGCGCCGAGTGCCTGAGCCTTGCCGCGAGCCTCTTCAGCCTCTGCGCCACGCCCCAGTCGTGCGAGTGTGATTGCGCGACTCAGCCATGCCGCCGACATTTCAGCGTTGAGGTGAATGGCCTGATCAAAGTCCTCCAGCGCTCGACTCCACTGTTTTTGTTCGAGAAACACGTTGCCCCGATAGTGATATGTTTCGGCATTTCGACCATTGATGCGAATGGACTCATCGTAGTCGCTGAGGGCCGCTTCCAATTCACCATGATCATGCCGTGCCAGGCCGCGGTTGCGCCATGCCAAATAATCATTTGGATCCAGCACGATGGCGCGATCACAGTCGGCAATGGCCAATTCAAACTGTCGCAGGCGTGCGTAGGCGGCACCGCGATTGTTAAATGCCTGAGCGAACCCTTTGTCCTGTTCGATGGCTTTGGAATAGGCCTCAATTGCCTCAGGAAACTGCTCCATTTCAGCATGGGCAACACCAAGGTCATACCATGCGGTTGGGTTCTTTTCGTCGAGTGCCAGTGCTCTCTTGTACGCGTCAACGGCCTCCGGAAGTTTTGACTCGCGTTCGAAGCGATGCGCAAACTCAAGAAACTCCACTGGCTCATCCGTTTTTTCCGCACAGCCAACGCAGCAAATCGAGAGTGACAGCAACCAGCACTGGTAGAGCGGCGATGGCACCGACGTTTGCAAACGCAAAAAATACATCAGGTGACTCCAGCTTTGGGATGAGTGGTTGAAGAACCGTGACGATCATCGGCTGTCGATTC
Organism: Candidatus Kuenenia sp.; assembly: GCA_043722015.1. Classification (GTDB taxonomy): domain Bacteria; phylum Planctomycetota; class Planctomycetia; order Planctomycetales; family Planctomycetaceae; genus SXXK01. Next base: position 1,573 of record JAYSPO010001167.1, read on the forward strand.
GAGAAGTGTTGCCTGAATTTCACGACGCAGACTTCCCAGACTCACGTGACCGGTAATAACATGACTGCCATGTGTATGGATGCGTCCGTTCAGCCGCTGCGACTGCGCTGAGGTCAGTACCAGAAATAAAGGCTGAGCGTTCGCCCTTGCGTAGTGATCGTGATGAAATCCGGCAACATCCTCATCCGGAAGTCCTGTCCCCATCAGGATGATGGCATCAGGAGAAGTAATATCTCGTACGGCCTGTGCTTCTTTCATGTCGGCAGAGACCAGGCAACGAAAGCCTCGCTGCCAGAAGTATTCAAGACATTTCAGTCGTCGTCGCACGGCGCGGTCCACCCACAGCAATGCAGGCAGTTCGAGTGACGCCGCCGCAGCGTGTGCAGGAAGTCCTGCGTCTGCAGTGCCAGCCGCTGTCAATACGCTGAATGTTGCCACAGGAGCGGATCCGAGCAGTCCTTTCACTATTGGCAATCGACTGACCAGCCAATGGATTGTGTCAGTGGGCCAGAATGAGATGTGGCCGAAGATCATGATCAACCCGAATGTCCACAATCCCATCATCCCGCCAATGCCTGCATGCAGGGCAAATCCGATGGCAAGCACGATGGGTCTCACTGGACGGACCCAGATCAACGCCGCAAATGAAACTTCCCAGATGATCGTCGAATGAGTCATCAGATCGCTGATCCAGGGATACCAGGCAATCCAGGTCATGTTGACCGATTGATATTCCAGATTGGCGAACGCGAGCCAGACAGCCTCACCATCCCACCAGGCACCGCCTTGTAGTTTTGAAAGTCCGGCATAGGCATAGATCACGCAGAAGTGCACCTGAATCAGTCGGATGGCAAGGTTGGCTGAGATCGTCGGCTTCACCGGCGGCACGGCAAAACTTGTGTTGCTCTTCCGGGCTAGTTGCCGGGCACGCCAAACCGCAAGCCAACGATCGAAAGACAGAACGGCCCCGCTGGGGCCAATGCAAAGATAGAAGCAAAGAATCGCATTGATCTGGTCCAGACCGAAATTCGACATATGTGCCCGGTAGGAATACGAGATCGTAATGATCATCGACAACACCGAAGTCACACGCGTGGCACAACCGATCCAGAACAGGAACAGAATTCCCATACAGACGCAATGCACCGGCATCAGCCACTGGTCGGAGACATACCACCAAAACGATGGCGCAATCCCGCCCTCCTGCACCACGGCCAGAACTTCAGGGCTGTTCCATCCGGCGGAACCAAGAAACGCCGGAAGGTTCAGGCCCCAGATAAGATGCGTGTAGACCAGCATTCCACCGACCAGGAGACGCATGAAACCGAGGACCGTCGGATCAGTTGACGCATACCAAAACCGATCCCAGGCATTGGCAGCAGCCCTGACCGGCGTTAGCAGTAAACTTGACAGGTTGATGATGACTGAGTGTTTCCATCTACTTTTTTCAGGCGAGTCTCCTGTCATTGAAAATCCTCCCGCAGAAAGGTTCCCAACGGCTGCTCTTCGTACAGATCGCCATCGTCGAGTTTTCCACCTGCCCGGACACGTTCCATCGAAGGTAAATCGTGCCGCACGGTCGAAACAGAAACAGATTGCCCGTCATATTCACGGCAAAGATTCCGCGCGAATCCCCGAGCAATGATCGCCTGTTCTTCCGGCGATGCGTTGCCAAGGTACTCCGACAACATGAAGTGCCGATGGTAGAACAAACGCGGCTCGATGTCGAAATTCGGAAATCGGCCTGAGATTGTCGTGCCGTCCTGTCGAGTGACCGTCCATGCAACCAGATTGCTGCTGCCCGGCTGAGGCGCAAAATAGTGAAAGCCATGATTCAGATAGAGTCCCTCCAGATACGGTGCGACCGCTTCCCAGACCGTACGTGAAGTCTGAGACGATGGTCCGACAGTTGCCGGCGCCGTGATGATGGCTGTCAGATGTATGAGCAGCCACACATTGACAAGGCCGAACATCAATCGCCGCCACGGGGAGCGATGTGGCGTCAAAGATTCAGCAGGCAGAGAATCCATCGCAGCCGAGTGATCCTTCGGTGCGTGCGGATTCCGTTCGTGAAATACCGGGGTCATCTGCGTCGATCTCCGGAAAAGGGGACGCATTATGGATGAGCAAAAGAACGTAGTCGTTACGATCAAAAACAAAACTGGTCGGCGGTGATCAAAACTCGAAACCAAAACTTGACACATAAACAGGCGGCTGAGATAACCAATCCATCAGCGTGCCCGCAGACGCCTGTTCGTGCCACTTCAGACTCTATCGCTTTGCAACTGCTACCAATTCGTTGTCGTCCACGGATTCCGCAACTGCCAGTTCCACTTGCTGACCTCCGCGAACCTTCTGCTCCGAATGGCTGACAAGAGTCTGGCCGTTCCGAACCACTTCGATACGAATCGGATATGTGTATTCCTTGCCAGGGTCCGCAAGAGGAATACGAAACCGTCGCTCTGTCCCGGTCAGCGTCATCTTCTGATCAACCAGATAGACGGTCGCGTCCTTTGGCACTTTGACAACCAGAACCGCCGCAGAACGATCTGTCATTGCCGCTGCCGGAACCGGAGCTGGAGCCGGCAAGGGCCTGGCGTCGCCAGTTGCTGGATGAATTGGGGCCACCGGAACACCGTGATAGACGGGGGCTGCGTGATAGATCACAACGCCACCCGATGAACCACTGCTCCCATGCGAGCTGGAAGACCCGCTGGAACCGTGGCTGCTGTACGACCCACCTGATGAGCCACTGGATCCGTGAGAGCTCGATGAACCAGACGACCCATGAGATCTTCGCCATCCACGTGAACCGGACGAACCTGATGATCCGGAAGAACCGTGGCTGCTGTAACTGCCACCTGACGAGCCACTGGAACCATGGCTGCTCGAAGAGCCGCCGGAAGATCCACTCGATCCAGATGAGCCACTCGAACCGTGGCTACCATACCTTCTTGCTTCTGCGCTGTTCGGAGTTGCGATCAGAACTGCCATGAGGCACGCTGATGTGAAGCCGAACCAACGACACGATGAAAATCCTTGCATTCCCTACTCCTAGGTAAATGGTTGAAGAAGCCTGCTGACACGATGTCAGCAATCCTGTCTCTGCAAATGGTGAATTCACCATCTGAAACACGCCGCCCGACCAGTTTGTTCGTATGGCAGATCTAGTGCGATGAAAGCAACTCCATTACTCCATTTGCCCCAAACTACCTGCGAACGCACGAAGCGTACATGCTGGGATAAATCTGTCAATCCAGAAGTATGGACAGTTAGAGATGAATTAATAATTCAGGTGATATGGTGCCTTTCAGTAGACATCGCAGATTGGGGTCTGTAAATAACGCATTCTGTATGTAGTGAGATGACAGTTTGCGTAATGCGGAAACAATAAAGACTATTGAAGTCGCACAACGACAATGATGATCTTCGCGCTACATGACCGTGCTTGAGATGGATGCATACACTAGGAGGTTCTTGACAATGATGAAGCAGGTATTCTCGGTGGTTTGCGTAGCTGCAGGAATTGCAGCCAGAAGATGTGCTGCGAAAGCTCCTCGAGCGATCGTTGCTGGATTGTTGACGGCCACAATCTATTTCGCTGGTCCAGCGAATGCCGGGGGTGGAGGCCGAACGGAAGGCTGGGGCGAGAATTTTGAAAAGGCCGAGGCCCTCGCCAGAGAGAAGGGATTACCGATGGTGATTCATTTTCACGCGCATTGGTGCGGCCCATGCCGCACGATGGAATCAGAAGTCCTGAGCTCAGCGGAAGTTCATGCTGTGTTGGGTTCAGGGATTATTGGAGTGAAAGTTAACTCTGACGATCGGCGCGACCTTGTGGCGCGGTTTGGCATCTCCTCACTCCCGACGGATGTCATCGTTTCTCCCGATGGAAAAATTCTCTCGAAGGACGTTGGATCTCCCGGGCGATCCGGCTACGTTGCCCGATTGGGACGCTTCCGATTGCCGTCAGACGCACCAGCCGGGAATTCGAATAGCCTGGTGGCTCAGGTTCCTCGCACTCCAGCAAAGACACCTGTAACAGCCGCGTCACAAGAAAGGGTTGCCAACGATTCAGTGGTGGCTGCGGCCAACGTTGCAGAGCGTGCTGTTCCACAGAATGCCGGGTTTGCGGTCCCGGTTGATCAGGTAACAGCTGAAAAAGTCACGGACGATTCTGTCGTAGCGATGACCAAGACACTGCGACGCGAATCAGACAGGCGAATTGGTCTGAACGGTTATTCTCCGGTTTCTTTGACGGAAGCCGAAGTGTGGAAGACTGGTGAGTCGCAGTTCAAATACGAGTTTCAGGGGGTCTGTTACCAGCTGTCGTCAGCGGAAGAACTCGAACGATTCAAAGCTAGTCCGGATAAGTTCATTCCGGCTCTGCATGGTTGCGATCCCGTGTCGCTGCTCAGGGATCAGGTGTTTCAGACTGGTCACCTGGAATTGGGTGTGACTTACCAATCGAAGGTCTACTTCTTCTCTTCCAAGGACACCAGAGACGAATTTCTGAGCAACCCGGAAAAATTTTCCCGCAGTCAGAATGTCTCCTTCTTCACTGTTCAGACAAAAAGTTGAATTGACAAAATCTGAATTGACGAACGGAAAGTGCCGACACCTGAAGAGTCACAGATTTCCTTACGGAAACTGTGACTCTTTCTGATTCCTCCCTCAAATTTGTAAGCCCTATGTGGCGGGCAACTCTGACTGAGGTCGAACGGATGCCACTGGCCGAGCCGAGACAGGCGCCGGGCAGCAATCAAGCGGGCAGACGTCGTGATTAGCGGGGAATCGACCGAGGCATTCCCGATTGGCTCCGTGGATCCGTTCCTGAATGAGTTTTCGGATCATGCTGACGAAACGGGGATGACTTCCCGGCGTGCCGGCTCGAACCATTTGAATTGCGTGCTCGTCGCAAAATCGTCGCGCTTCATCGTCAAGGTCGTACAGCACTTCCATGTGATCCGACAGGAATCCGATCGGCGAAACAACCACCTTGTCGATACCGGTAGATTTTGCTTCCCGAAGATGATCGAGAATGTCCGGTTCCAGCCAAGGATCCTGCGGGCGACCGCTGCGACTCTGATAAACCAGTTTCCAACGGGACTCCGGCAGCTCAAGCTGTTCAGCGACCAGGCGGCACGATTCGCGAAGCTGTTTTTCGTAGTCTGACGTCGTTGACATGCTCAACGGGATGCTGTGTGCCGTAAACGCAACATGGACCGCATCGCGAGCGTCTGCAGAGAAATTCGCCAGGGCTTTGCCCACCTGTTCAGCAAGTACGCCAATAAAGTCCGGATGATTATAGAACACTCGCAACTTGTCGATCTGCAAACCCGCAGCGTCCGGCTGTTCGAGTGTGGCGGCGATGTTTTCGCGGTACTGACGACAGCCCGAGTAGCAACTGAAACCGGATGTCACGTACGTCAACGCGCGTTTGACTCCGTCGCGTTTCATCTGAATCAGCGTGTCGTTGAGATACGGTGTCCAGTTTCGATTGCCCCAATAGATCGGCAAGCGAATATCGTGCACGTCCAGTTCAGGCCGCAACGCGGCAATCAGTACCCGGCACTGTTCATTGATCGGGCTGATACCGCCAAAGTGATAGTAATGTTCCGCGACTTCCAGCAGTCGTTCGCGCGGCACTGGCTTGCCGCGCAGCACGTTTTCCAGAAACGGAATAACGTCTTCACGTTTTTCCGGACCACCAAAGGACAGAACCAGAATCGCGTCGTATTGAACTGCCGGGGAGTTGGTCATATCGAGAAATTCAGTTCCGGGGATACAGTGTCGTGCCGAACGCTTCCAGATGCCGGAAGTTGTCGCAGTACGTGGTGTAGCGGAGAAGGCGACGAATGTCAGCCGTGAGCGCCTGACCTCCGACAGCGATCGCGGAACCAAAAGAGGTTGCCGTATCAAACAGCACATTGAAACTGGCAACGAACCGATCGACATCGCGAATGGATGTCACACTGAGCCACATCAGCCGCGGCCGATCACGTTCAAGTGCTTTGCGAAGTGTCTCGAATGGCAGCATGTTCCCCAATGAGTTTGCCCGCCAGCCACAATCGCGGAGCACAAGTTCTGACATGCATGAGGCGAGCGTATACGGGTCGCCATCCAGAGTGCCACCCATGGCCACCGGTCCGTCGATTTTCCCGGTCCCCACAGCGCGACGAAGTTCATGGATCACTCTGCTGCATGTTTCACAGGCGCGGCGTTCTTCATAGACTTCCATGCTCCCGCAATGCCACAGGTCTCCTATTTTCTGAAACGCAGGGGTAATAACTGTGTCACAGATCGTGGCGACAGAAGTGTTGTTCATGTAAAGATCCAGCACAACGCGACGCGCGGTCATTTCGTCTCCGGAAGCCAAAGCCTTTTCGAATTCGGTGTTTGCACCATCTCCATTCAGCGATGTGGATCCCAGTCCCGCAGGCAGACCAATCAGTTCCGGTTGGGTAATCGATCTTCCGGCTCCCCGCGCATAATGCAACACAGAATCCAACTGCAATCGCCGATGACCGCCTCCCGTCTTTTCTGCCTGAATCAGCCCTTTATCGACCCAACGCTTCAGGGAAGATTCACTGACCCCCATCGCAGCGGCAACCTCTTTTGGCGAAAAGAAATGGCTCATCGAATCTCGCTCTTCCAACCTGTGTGATCATGCTGTGGCCGGCATGGGTTAAACGCACGAACCCCGGAAATACTGCATTCGCCACACGCAATCCCGTGTTCTAGGCCGTGTTTGGCTCGCGTCCATCTCCTATCTGAACGAGGTGAACGTTTTTCTGCGAAATAGCTGTCGGACGGTCTGCGGCAATCAATTCACCAATCGTCCGTTCATGAGCGATCCATGAGCTACGGGTTAACGGGAATTGCAGCGTTGTCAGCACCGCCTATGAGAATATGGCCGGTGAAATCCTGTTCCGGGATCAGGCAGACAACGTATGTGTTTCGACCATTTTCGATTTGCACCGGAATCGTTTGCGGGGCTCGCGAAGAGCCGTATTGCGAAAGTCGCAGTGTGGTCGACCAGCGTCCAGCCGGTAGTTCCGTTCGGGCGATATCAATCCGAGCGGGAAGCAGGCGCCAGGAGCGTGTGTCAGCTTTTTCCAAAGCTTCCCATGCAATCCCGGCGACGTTGATTCCCAGATCAACAAACGAATTCCGATGAATGTTCTGAGTTTCCTTGAGCACGTACACCGCGCCCTTCTTGAGGACACGGCGTGTGATCGCGTGAGCGATTTCCTCGTCCCGATGTTCTTCATACGACGCTCGGGCGGCTTCGTTGAGATCGACAACTGTTGAAAATGTCATGGGCGACGAAGTTGTCGCAGGCGCGCCGAAAGGCCCGACGAAACACTGGACAGTGCCGGTCGGGATTGTGTGTCCGCAAGGTTCGGGGCGTGCAATCTTGACGCACGCGATTGTCGGCGGCAATGTGTGCTTTCCTGTCGCGCTGACGATACGATCTGCTATCAGCAATGCGACGGTTGTGGGTTCGGCTGATTCGGACACCCAGCGTGGCGCTTTGCCGATGAGCGTGATCACATGCAGCGTGCCATTGCCAGGCTGACACCGCGATCCAAATTCACCGGTTGCTGAGGTCTGATCGTGTCGGCGAAAAGCGGGATTCCAGAATCCGATGTCGTTCAGCGTCCGTTCCGTTTCATCATGGCGCGTGGGCTGTTCGGACTGCACCGCTGTTGACAGATAAGCACTCAGGGCCAGCGGCTGATCGAGCGGTGAAGCGACGAAACTGGCTGCTGGTCGTTGCGCATCGTAACTGGCTGGCGTGATCACGTTCACGGCATCCGGCGTCGGAGCGGCTTCGGCAACCGCATTCGATGCAGGCGTCTTTGCGGCCGCGTCTGCAAGAACTGTGCGGCGGATATCAGCGGCCTCTGTGGCCTGCAGCGAATATGCAAACGCATCCTGACCATCCCCCAGGAGGCTGGTCAGCAACGCCATGTTCAGGATCATGCGGCGTTCAAAGTCGCGTCCGGAATACGCCACCGCTCGGGCGTCGGTCATCATCGACGACGCCTGTTCGGTCACATCTTTCTGTTCCAGATGCTCCAATTCGCGGCGCAGGGTTCGAAAGCTAGCTTCCGCCTGAGTCACATTGCCGGATGCAAGATCCAGAACTCCCGCGTCCAGTTCCAGCACCTTCTTTTCGGAGTAAAGTTTCCCCTGCGATTCGATCAATGCGGCGCGGGAGAGTTCAAGGTCACCCTGACCGAACTGAGCCACAGCCGCTTCGTGCGATTTCTGCCAGTTATGACAGCCGCTGCCAAGACAAATGATGCTCAGCCACACGACGCATCCTCTTACGACTCGGGCAGAACGCCTGAGCCACCAAGGCAACTGCGAAGGATGGCGGTGAGTGTGCGTCATGGAGAACAGGCGGTCACGAAGAGTGCTTTGTCAATCGTGTATTGATGTGTGCCACTGGCTCTGCCAGTGCTTCCTGC
>JAYSPO010001168.1:0-1363 GCA_043722015.1 Candidatus Kuenenia sp.
GGTTCGGCAACGATCTGGTTATCGAAGCGACACCATCGGGTCTTACATCGCGTAGCTTTACTTCAAACAGAAACGGCAGTTCCGGAGGTTTCGACACCATCGAGTTTGGCGCTTCCATAACGCCTGCGGAAATCATTGTTTCCGCCGATCCGCTCTCGACAAATGCCGGGCGGCTGTTCCTTACGCTCAGCGGAACGAGTGATCAAGTCATTCTGGATCACTGGTTTTCAGCTTCATTGAGCGATTTCGAAGGGGACAACGTCGAACAGGTCCGCTTCAGCGACGGGACAGTCTGGCAGGTTAACAATTTATACGCCAAGGCATTCCTGCCTTCGAGCGGCGCAGATGTTTTTTACGGGTCATTTGGCAACGACATTGTCGATGGATCCAGCGGCGATGATGTCTTGTTTGGATGGAACGGGAGCGACGTGCTGATTGGCGGAGCCGGCGCCGACAGATTGAACGGGAACGCAGGCAATGACACTTACGTATTCGGTCGCGGATCAAATCAGGATTCAATTATCGATTTTGATTTGACTTCAGGCAATTTTGACAAGATTGCATTGGGCGACGGCATTTCCGCAACCGACCTGGCGATCTCGCGGGATGATGACAACATTTACATAAAGATCAACGGTACGCAGGACCAACTGGCGATTCGCTGGTTTCCCCATTCCGGCTATGCGATAGAACGTGTTCAATTTGCAGATCATTCGTATTGGGACTCGACAACGCTCGAACAATTGGCAAACGGGGCGGTGTCCGGAGTTCTGCACACGCTGCCTGACCCTATTCCGGATCAAGCCGTCGCGCAGGGCAGTGTTTTCAGTCTGCAGTTCTCAACAACCGCATTTTATGAAGTGCTCGACTCCAGCCATGGCTATGCCTATGCCGCCAGCCTGGGCGACGGTAGTGCGCTTCCTGGTTGGTTGACCTTCGATGGTAATTCGCGGACGTTTGGCGGCACACCCGGCAGCACCGACGTCGGTACGATCGATGTCAACGTTACCGCTGCGGAGAAGGTATCGGGCGCAAACATTGGCACGTACACGATACCTGACACGTTCCGATTAACAGTAAGCAGCACTAACATCAATCACCAGCCGGTATTGGCGAATCCCGCTGCGAACCAAAACGCGGTGGAGGATGGGCAATTCAATTTCATTGTACCTGGCGGCACGTTTATCGATCCGGACGCAGGTGACATCCTCACCGAGTCCGCAACGCTTGCGAACGGTGATGCCTTGCCAGATTGGCTAACTTTCGATCCGGCGACAAACACTTTCAACGCCACGCCGCGCAACGCGGATGTCGGTAGCTACAGCATCAGTCTAATGGTGACCGACGCGGGCGGACTGTCAGC
>JAYSPO010001169.1:0-1241 GCA_043722015.1 Candidatus Kuenenia sp.
ACAAGTGCTGCGGCAGTCTCGTAGGTGATGATCCCCTGAGTCGCCAGAGGGCGGTCATCAAACTGAAATGCACGGATGATACGTAAGGGTGAGAGTAGAAGCTGGTCTTCCAGAAAGGCCATGCCGGGTGTTACCAAGAACAGTAGTTGAAGCTGATTCTTTGGGAACGGAGTCCCGGCGATGGCGAAGCATCTTACTCTGGAAGAACGTGATCGTATAGCTCATCTGAAGTCGCGTGGGTTCACCCAGGCGGCCATTGCGAAGGCTCTGGGCCGCAGTCCGTCGGTCATCTCGCGTGAGGTGCGCCGGAATCGCACTGAGGATGGAATGTACTACGGCGGTGTGGCTCAGCGTCGCGCAGCACAGCGGCGAGCCGAACGTCCGCTGGATCGAAAAATGGACCGTCTACCGATTCGCTCTGCGGTGCAGCGCGGTCTGCAGCATGACTGGTCTCCGGATCAGATTGCCGGTCGGCTTCGAGACGACTCGCCGAAGGATCGATCGATTTGGATTTGTGCATCGACGATCTACAGCTGGATTGAAAAAGATGAGCATCGGGATCTGTGGAAGAGCCACCTGCGACGTCGTGGCAAACGGCCTCAGAGACGCAGGAAAACGCCTCGTCCGGAACATCAGAGAATCGAAGGTCGCCCGGAAGTGATCGAAACGCGAGGCCGCCTTGGAGATCTTGAAGGCGACACCGTTCTTGGTCCTCCTGCTACGGGAGGTTTGATTACAATGGTGGATCGATTTTCGCGGCGACTCACCATGACAAAGATCACTCACAAGCATGCAGACTACGTTGCACAGAGATTGATCAAGCGGCTGAAAAAATCTCCTGACCAGCCGGTGCATTCGATGACGTTTGACAACGGAACTGAATTCGCGGAGTGCGACAAGGTTGCAAAACGCCATCAGGCAAGGCTATTCTTTGCACGTCCCGGTTGCCCGCAGCAACGCGGTACGAACGAAAATACAAATGGCTTAATTCGACAGTATTTTCCCAAAGGCACAGAGTTCAACACTGTCTCTCCCGCACGCATTCGGCAAGTCGAAGAACTTATCAACGACCGACCCAGACGATGCCTCGGATATAAGACACCCAACGAAGTCTCACGCGAAAATTACCCCCATCCAGATTGCATTTCAGATTCGTGACCGCCATCGCGTCGTCAGTCACTTCACCAGCGCAATACAGGAACCCAGCGTCATGCGCCAGAGCGAATGCCAGAGACGCATCA
>JAYSPO010001170.1:0-2183 GCA_043722015.1 Candidatus Kuenenia sp.
AACAAGCGACGTTTGGAGTGCGGTGACTCGTCACCGCTTTCTTTTTCAGGTAATTTGGCTCTGGGAACGACGTTCGTTTGCTCTGCCGATTTCGCCTGAAATTGAAATGGAGTGTTTGCTGTCTTCCCACGCCGATTGACAAAAATGCCGTGTCGGAAAGGCAAAGCGGCGACAAGTCGCCGCACTCCATATGAATGTCGCTTGCATCAGGACTAGTAACGTTGCTTTGTGAACGTTGCGGTCGTAGAACAGGCCACAGGAAGAATCCGCAGCCCCTGCCACCACTGGACCTCCTTCGGTTGACACCTCTATCGAGCGCTTTTTAAGTCGATGGGAATCTGCACGTCGTCGCGGGTGAGCTTGACGCTTTGAGTCGACCGGGATTCTTCGGGCGTACGAGCGTGGCGGACGATTTCGAGAATGGCGGTCCCAGCGACAGCCTTGCCAAGTACAAAGCGGACTGTGGCCTTGTATTCGCCGTCTGCTGTGACGCGACAGACGTACTGTTCATAGCGTTTGGCATTTCCGTCTTTTGCTGATCCCGGATCGTCGTGCGCGAAGCGGCCACCACCCGTTGTAAGTCGATTCTTGAAACTGCACTGCTCACCGTTCGGTTCAGTCACCAGCAGATCAAGATCGGCCGAACCCACCCAGCGCAAAACGAGCATCAGGTCGATGGCAGAAGCTTCGCGAAGCTGAGCGCGGATCCGTTCTGCCTGCGGCGAATCTCCGGCTTTGTCAAACTGTGCTGCGATCTCTGTGATGACTTTGTTCGCCTCTTCGTGCAAGGCAGCGGAATCGTCGGTCCAGACGTGCTGCAGGATTCCGCATCGAGCCCACACCCGATGCTCCGGATTCCTTGTCTTGTCTGCCACCCTGCGGGCCATTAGCCAGGAATGTGACACGTTTGGATTGAGTTCCGTGGCTTCGCGGCAGATTCGCATGGCGTCGTCCCAGGCTTCGAACTGGGAGAGCAGTGCGACGGCGATGAGCAGCTCAGGGATGTCTGCGTTGGCGAAGTCAATTCGCGATTCCACCGCGCGAGCAATCTCATTGGCTGGACGTTTCGCCAGTTTCATCTCCACCGCCAGCACATCATACATCCACGCCGCAGCCAGATCATTGCGGATGGCACTTTGAATTGCTTCGACAGCGATGTCGTACCTGCCGAGTTCATGCAGGATAGAGACCGCGTCGGCCAGGAGTGCGGAATCGACTCCTTGTTTCACCAGGATTTCATCCCAGACTTTCGCGACCGGTCGCGAATCTGCAAGGACGGTGTCGACTAGTTTTCGAGCACTCGCAGATTGCTGATTGGGTTTCGGATTGGGAGTCGGAAGTTTTTCATCCTGCGGATCGGCGATCGTCAGCACGCAGCAAACGGCCGGCAACCTGCGATCAGGCGTCGCGAATGTTGTGGATCTGTTTGAGCCGCGCTGCTCCGGCACGAGAATTTCCGCCACCGAATCACGAGCCACATTTGATTTCGGGCACAGCCGGGAATCAAAACAAACGGGTGTACAAATCGCTGTTGCTGCGACCTGCACACCCGAGGAAGTCTGAATCAAATCAGCGGACGAAGCCGCTGGTTCTATTTCGTTGCCGATTTTTTTTTGACGTCATTCAGCGACAGATTGGAAATTCCGCCCTTGGACGCAGCAGCAGGATTCACGGTGGTTTCCGGAGGCAGACTAAATCCGCCACCGCCGCCACCGCCAAATCCGCCACCACCCTGACCACCACCCTGACCGCCGCCCTGACCGCCACCCTGACCGCCGCCGCCAATACCGCCGCCGCCCTGACCCTGACCGCCGCCACCCAACTGCACCGGTGGGATCACAAGGTCTCCGACCTGATACACGCGAGTCCCCAGGTTTTCGTCTGCTTCCGCAAAGGCTTTCGTCGTGATGAACATCACTTCGTTGCGAATCATATACGTCAATTCAGGATCCGTCTGGCTGAGAATAATTGCGAGAGCGTTTCGCAGCGTAATACCATCCAGTTCAATGTCCTTAATGACCACGTCCTGCAAGGTTATCGAGTCTGCTTCCAGCGCGCCGACGTCTGGCAGAATCGTCATACGATAGTCTGCACCTGCTCCACCGCCAGCAGCACCGTACGTCGTCGTAAAGTGCGTACTGATCTGTTCCAGAATATCGGGAAGCGGATTCTCGCCCGGGAAA
>JAYSPO010001171.1:0-4426 GCA_043722015.1 Candidatus Kuenenia sp.
TCCACCGCCAAAACCTATCTCATTCCCATCCCGATTATGACCTCTGCTAACCTACGCTGAATAAACCGACCCTAAACCAATCACCGGGAATTGCTGTTATAGCCTTGAGGGTCAGGTCGCGAAACTTTCAGGTAAACGATTCGCCCTTGAATAAGATTGGACACGGACGCGACCTTGCGTTGGAGTGGTCATTATTGCTGCAAACGAATCGCCGCGTTGTAATGAGCAATTTCTTCGTCCAAGTCCGCAATTTTGCTGGGACCGCATTGTTCCGAGATTTCAACCTCGTCACACCCCATGATTTCCATCCATTGACGGCGTTTATCCAGTGCGTTTTCTCGCCAGTCCGAGTAAGCGTCTTGAGGGTCCGGCGACTGCGTGGCCAACGTTCCCGTATTATTCCACGCTGTTGATGATGTCATATGAAAAGTCCTCACATTGAAGGAGCGTTGACGCGAAAACAACGACGTTTTGTCGTTGCTGAAGGAACGATTGGCAAGCCAATTGAGCGAGTTCATTCACTTCCTGTTGTGTTTTCTGTTGCCCCTTAATCGTAAGCCCTGTGTGTACGTTTAGATTCAATTCAATTCCAGATGGACCATCAGTTTCCGGATTATGTGCAATTTGTAGATTCAGAGTCCGTCCGTCTCTGTGTGTGGACACATGCACGGTTCGTTGTGCTGGCTCAAATCCAGAAACAGTCGGCAACCGAAAGTTGGAAGGCAGAAACTTCTCTGTTTCGGAGTCGCCATAGAAAACCGTGTTGACTCCTACGGCCATGGTAGGTGTCCAAACAAGTTTCTCTAAGAGCTCCGCCAATGGTTTACCACAATCGACACTTGGGTCAGTTGTTTCAACGGAAACTCGTTCAGGCCGAACGTGCCACGTCAGATGGCTCATTTCAAAACGGATGCCGGGTTGCGAAAAATCAGACTGCAATTTCACTTTGCAATCTTTCTCGATCAACCCCATTTCGAAAAGAAGTTTGGGTTGAATGATGTAGATGTTGAATGTGCCGATAACAACACAACTTGAGCTCTTGAAACGAAATCCCACCGCAAACCTCTGAACTCGCAAGGCGACCCCGCCGAAATTGGAATTCTGCCTTTTTTTAGAATAATAGTAGGTGAGCTCGATTGGAGTCAATCTCGGCAACGCACAGCTACTTTCTCAAGAAGGACTCGCACTTTAGCGATAATTCCACTGCATGCCACCCGGAAGCCAAACCGAATTGTACTCAACCGCAGCTTCTCAGAGTGAGTAGCGCAACGCCTGCCACGATGTTTCTTGAGTTTTCCTGCACTATCGTGCGATCCACGAACCATACGAAATACAAGAAAAACACGCTGCAGAGCCCTTGAAAATCGCCTTCGCGGATGCACTTTGACATGCATTGCCAAGAAGTCTGTGCTGTAATTTCCGTCCTTGCAACGATCCGAATTGATAAACTGAGAGCATGAAAGCGGATAGGCCGGCCAGCCGACAAGCAACAATCCTGAGTTGTTTCCGCATTCGTTTTTCTTCAGGACAACCGGACCACAGGAACCCGGAAGCATGAACGGCGATGCAATTCGGCGAACTGCCGACCGGATCATTGAACAACTGACGTACATCCAACGAACACATGGCGAGCTGTCGGGAAACATTCTCACTAGGCCGGATTCAACGTGGTGCGATCCGCCGATTCCGGAAACAAAACCAGCTTACCGTGGTTTTGATGTTATTGGCGGCTTCAAGTTCTACCATATCTGGAAACCAGATGGCCCTGGCGGCAGTAAAGGCAAAACCCGATTCATCACAGAAGAGGAATCTCAGAAGATCCCGAAAGCCTGTCCGGACCTGCAATGGCGGCTGATTTTTTCACTATGCCGATACGGGGGCGTCCGTTGTCCGTCAGAGATTCTGGCGTTGACGTGGGAAAACGTCCTTTGGGATTCGTCGCGAATCATCGTCACTGCCCCAAAGACCAAGCGATACAAGGGGCACGAAACCCGAGTGATTCCCATGTTCCCTGAACTGGCGGGCGTTCTGAACGAAGCCTACGAAATGGCGTTTGATCGACTGGAAGACAAATCGGCGGTCGTCAGCGGTCCCGTTGTCACCCGTTACAGTTCTGCATCCCAGAACCTGCGAACGACGTTTGACAAGATCATCAAGCGGGCCGGATTGGTTCCATGGCCGAAGCCGTTTCAGAATCTGCGGGCTACGCGGGAAACGGAATTGATGGAAACCTACCCTTCCCATGTTGTCGTGGCATGGATCGGGCATTCTGAAACCGTGGCTCGAAAACACTACCTGCAAACGACGGATGCACACTTTGAAAAGGCAGTCATTTCGAAGCCTGCGGAATTGGTGGCCAGTTCAGAACCCAAAACGGCAACGGAACCCAGCGAATTGGTGGCCATCCAGGTGGCCAGTGAGACACGCGAAATGGTGAAAACTGAAGCGACCGTAAAAAAAAAGAACCCCGCGAAACTCAATGTTTTGCGGGGTTCTGCGGCTGGTTTCGCGAGTCTGCCAGATCAAAGAATAACCCGACCAGGGCTCGAACCTGGAACGACAGAACCAAAATCTGTTGTGTTACCATTACACCATCGGGTTACATGGACCAGTGCTGTTCAGTCGTTCCGAAGGCGGATACCGACTTCGCCGAGTTTCAGACGAATTTCATTCAGTGACGTAACACCGAAATTGCGACTGGAGAGCAGTTCGTCGGGGGTGCGGGATACGAGTTGTCCGATCGTCTGGATATTCAGACGCGACATGCATTTGCGGGATCGTACGGAAAGATTCAGGTCGCCGACAAGCTTGTTCATCATCGCCTGTTCTTCAGGTGTCATGCTCTGATCGATAATGTGCTCGCGTGAATGGATCTTGTGCAGGTTCTGGCCGATCCGCAGTCCATGCGCGGTCAGCAGTTCACGAATCTCCATCAACGAGGTTTCACCGAAGTTCTTGCCGGACAGCAGTTCCTGCTCGCTCACTTCCGTCAGATCGCCAAGTGAGTTGATGTCCATTGCCTGTAGACAGTTACGACTGCGGACGGACAGTTCGAAGTCGGTTACGGGTCGACCGAGCAATTGCTTCATACGGGCTTCGGTACGAACCTGATCTTCGTCGATAATCTGGTCCTGAGCCGCATCGATATCGCGCAGATACAGATGCGCAAATTCATTCGTGGGATCATACTCACGCACTCGGCGAAAGCAGAACGCAGCCGCTTTGTAGTTCTCGCGATCTTCGTACAACAGACCCAGATTCAACAACGCGCCTGTAAAGAATGGCGGGCGCGACAACGAGCGTTCGTACAATCGAATCGCTTCATCGTCATTCCCTCGCAGAGAATTCTCAGCCGCCAGCCAGAAAAGTGCACGTGAATGATGTGGATCCATATCAACCGCACGTTCGAAGTATTCAACAGCCGTCAGCGCATCACCGCGGTCAGCCCAGATACAACCCATCTGAAATGAATACTCGGCCCGGCTTGCTGCCGAAGCGGCCACGCTGCGAAGCAGTTTTTCTGCATCATCGATCTTGCCCGACGCACGGATCGCGCCCGCACGACGCAAGGCACAGCCGACAGGATCATACCCCGCTTTGCCCGCCTGCTCGAAACGATCCGCGGCTTCTGTAGCGCGGTTCAGCGAGGTCAGGCACTGACCATGAATAAACATGGCCACGCCGTCACGAGTGACTCCGGACAACAACTTATCTGCCGATGTCTGACGCGCTAAGAGATAGGCACCTACGCCACCGCGGGCCATCAGACTTTCAGATCTTTCGCCAGCTTCAAAACGGCGAGTCATCTCACCGACAATCTGCCGTACTTCGGTCAGTTGAGAACTGCAGACGGCCCGTTCAAGTTGATTAAGCTGGTCCGCCGTTAGCAAACCATCGGCCTCAAGAAGATCTTTAACATTGACCAGAGTCGCTGAATTCACTTCGTTCGTTTCCTGACAAGTCCCAAAAACACGCTGGAGCAAACTGCCACCGTCGTAATATATCTCTTATCGCAACCTGCAAGCTTGAAAATCAATAACAACTCGATCCAACAAGCGCACAGGTAAACCGCAGCCGCTGCGCAGAAACTGAGGCTTCCGGGCGCGCGTCGGATTTCGAAAACGCATGAGTTTAACGCAATTGCACCCTTGACACAAATGTCGAAGGTGATTTCCATCCCGAGTGAGATTTTGCCAGACTCAAACGTGGCAATTTGTCACGAGGAAAAACCTTGTGTTTATACACATGTTCAGTGTAAAGCCGGAACCTTCGGCATGTGAAAAGAGAACCGCCCGCTATCCGAGGACCCATGTCGCCATTATCCCGTGATGCGTTTATCCGTAATATTCAACGGCCACGCATTCGCTTCAGGATAATGAGGACGGTGCCAAAGTGGGTGTCAATTTGCTGACGCCTCCGCACCCGC
>JAYSPO010001172.1:0-5696 GCA_043722015.1 Candidatus Kuenenia sp.
GCAGCCTGAAACCCCGGGGCTTCCTTCGCTCCACTCAGTCCAGTCCCGGCCACCCGTTCCATCAAAGCACGATTGACAGAGCACCAGGAGTCTGTCTGAATACCGCTGTTTTTGTGAGCGGCAGGGCGCTAGCCGCCGGTTTTTGGTGATCAATTACCCGCGGCTCACGTTCCTGGAGTATCGGGACAGACTCCTGAGCGGCGGTTCCATAGTTCTGTAATTTGTAGGGTGTGACAAGCGGCAGCGCAGGCACACCCTACAGGAAATCCATCGTTATTAACCGGCGAGCCGTGGCTGAAGCGACAGGTTTATATCACTTCTTTTGATGGCGTGAGGCATATTATGCTGTGGATTGACCGTAATCGTTTGAAAACAGAGTTGCTGGCCGGGACGTTTTTGAATCTCGGGTCGGCATCGGCTGTTGAGATCGCGGCTCAGACAGGGTTCGACTGGCTGTTGATCGATCTGGAGCATGGTTCAGGCACGATGGCCGATCTTCGCGGGCAGTTGCTGGCAACACGCGGGACGAAGGCTGCTCCGATTGTGCGTGTGGCGTCCGCAGATGCGAATGCGGTCAAATTCATCATGGACAGCGGCGCGGCGGGGGTCATGTTTCCGTATGTCGCCAATGCTCAGGAAGCGGCTCGCTGCGTGCAGATGATGAAGTATCCACCGACAGGGACTCGAGGTGTCGCGCAGGTCATTCGCGCAACCGATTACGGGCGCGACTGGCAGAAGTATCAGGCCGAGGCAAATGCAGAATCGCTGGTGGTCGTGCAGATTGAAACGCCGGAAGCAGCGGACCAGGCAGAGGCGATGGCCGCCGTGCCAGGCGTCGATGTGTTGTTTGTCGGCCCGATGGATTTGTCCGTAAACCTCGGACATCCCGGCGATTTCACGCCGCCGACGTTCATCCGACATTTGAAGAATGTGGTACGGGCCAGTGAGCTGCACGGCAAGACAGCCGGCATCCTGTCACGCCCCGAGTTGATTGATTCACATCGGCAACTCGGTTTCCGCTTCGTTGCACTGGGATCAGATTCCGGGGCGGTGGTTGCTGGCCTGACGAATGCATACAAGGCGATGACTATCAATCGACCTGTGTAGTTCGACAGTAGGATGGACATTCATGTCCGTCGCATGGCCAACATGCAGCCGACTCCACGATGCAGATGCAATCGGAGCGAGATTGAACTCGTGCTCGCCACGGTAAATGCTAAATTTGAAAGTTTCAGTTCATTGAAAATCATGTGCTGCAACCAGTTTCGTATACCAGGTTCGGCGAGCGGCTGGGCGTCAGCCCTCCGTGTCCCCTGCAGCCGGATTCGTCAGAGGCCGGGGAGTATTGTGCGGTGCATTTCGGATTCAGAAGTCTTTCCAGTCGCAGTTTTCTGACCGCGGATGGCACGGGTGGTACGGATGAAGCGATCTTCCAGAGCCTCATAAATCCGCGCCCGGCGAGACATCCCGCGAAACTCGCGTTCGACGTCCAGGAGACTACTCTGCAGCTCAAAGAACATTGGATCGTCACCGCAGACTTCTTTCAGAATCTGCCAGTCTTCACCACGCAACAGGTTGTCATCATCTGCCGGGACGGGAAATTTTTCGCCATGGCTACACCACTTTCGTCAAACGCACAAGGTCGTCGATTCGTTTGATGAACCCGTGTACCGCCATGTACCCGACTCCACGATGCAGATGCAGTCGGAGTTGTTTGATCAGCGTTTCCGTATCCACGGGCAAACCATCGTTCTTGCAACGCTGCTTCAGCAGAGCCAGATACAGTTCGTTGTGCTCACCACCGAAAACCTGCCATGTCATCTCGACGTTGCTGTCAGCCGGGATGTCGATCGGGGTAGGTGGAGTCAGTTCTTTCAACGACAGGCACAACGCCCAGCGGCAGAGGATATTCCATTGCTGAATTCCAGTGCGGGTTTTCAGGCGAATTAACTGTTCTTTGGCTTGATTGGACAGGCGGACCTGTTTGATGCTCATGTTGCCACCGTATCCTTGGCAGACTGCCAGAAGTAGCCTTCTTCCACATTCGTCATACGCCCGACTTCGTCATAGTTCAGATGGTACGCCCGAGCGAGGCTGGGCTTCAGCTGCTCGAAGTAATTCACTTCAATCTCTGTGTCCGTTGACAGGATAATCACCTGATGACTGGCGTGCGGAAAATATCGTTCCACAAGCTGTTTGCGATGTTCAGAATCCAGTCGGCCCATTGGCGTATCAATGATCGCAGGCAATGGACGAGCCGACGCCTGCGATAATCCCCACAATACACTGATCGCGAAGATCTGCTTCTCACCTTCACTTAACCGATCCTTCGGCAGAATTGTTCCAGTCTTGTCGATCAGCGTGATGGAAAAGTCATCCGGATCAATCATCACTTGCTCCACCAGCTGCTGCTTGTGCAACAGAAACCGAAACGATGTGGTGACCAGATCGGACAGCCGAGCAATCTTCTTCTCCGTCGCCCGTTTCAGAAATGCCTTCATGGTTTCCTGAGTCCTGTTGACCAACGCTCCAATTCGAGCGTTCTGGTCACTCTCAACTTTTTCATTGATGTGCTGATGATTCAGCTTGTTGATTTGCTTTTCAAGCTCAGCAACTTCAAACTCCGCCGGCTTCAAATCGTTCTCGATGCGATTCAGCCGCTGTTTCAGTTCCGTCGCTTCCGCTGTCGCAGCTTTCAGTTCTTCCGCCACGCCTTTGATCGCATCTTCCTTAGGAGCCGCCGCCAAACTTCGTTCGACATTTTCGAGATCCCGCTTTGCGTCCTCGAGCTTCGATAGGATGTCGTGCGTTTCTTCCAGTCGCCCCGTGATGCCGGATTCCAGCAACTGGTCCAATCGGCGGGCCGATACATCGGGCAGATCGAGCCACGCTTCGACACTCACGGACTGTTGTCGTTTGTTGCGATCTGATTCGAGAAATTCCGACGCGGCCGTCACGATTTCTTCCGTCGCCTTCACCACCTTCAACTTCTTCAACAATTCTTTGTCGCGAGTCGTCAGCAGCGTTGTCAAAAAGCCGGACTCCGCCGACATGCGTTCCAGCTGAGCCTGTTCAGCTATCTGCCCCAACAAATCACCTACCAGTGCAAGAGGCAAGGCACTGCTCGCCAGATTCACCAGCGATTCTTCGCAATGTTGAACCGTCTTGTCCAGTTCGCCCTGCTGCCGCTTCCGTTCTTCTCGCTGTTCCCAGTGTTTCCCACCGACCTTGGCAAAATTGGACTCTGCCTTATGAGATCGGCTGGTGGCACGTTCAAGTTGCGGCACGATTCCCGCGCGAACCTGTTTAAGTCTCTCAACGACTTCTTTCTTTTCTCGCCATATTTCTTCCAGATCGGCGACGGCTTTCAGTTCATCCGATTTTCGAACCCGTTTGGCAATGCGGCTTTCAAGAACCGTCGTGTCGGCCACAAGTCGTTCGGCCAGATCCAGACCGAGCAGAGCTTTAATCGCTTCCCCGAGTGCCACGTTGCTGGTTTCGTCTTCCGCAAGGAATCGAATTTTCTCCGCATCGAAGAAGCACAACTGAGCCACCCCGAACGGAATCAAATCATCAACCAGTTGATTCCAATTCTCCGCCATCCAGTTGTCGGGCACACCATCTTTCAGCACGGTGACTCGTTCTCGAATCGCTCCACCACTCCCAGCTGACCACATGCGCAGAACTTCATAGACGTTTTCGCTGCCTTCCGATGCATACAGAAACGTCAGACCAATCGACGCACCCATTTGTGGATCAACGTCATGATTGATGCAGCCGCGAAGAAAGTCATCATAGGACTTGTCACCCCGCTTCGAACACTTCGAGCGTTTGCCGTACAGCACCAGCTGAACAGCATCCAGAATGGTGGTCTTGCCGCCACCATTCATCCCGCCGAACAGCACCACTGGCTTTGACTTCCCACGATGAGACGCTGGCGCAAGATTGAACTCATGCTCGCCTTTGTAGATACAAAAGTTGGTGAGTTTCAATTCGTTAATGATCATTACTCTACCACCAGGCTTTCATCAGCAACGTCTTCTCCAAACAGCGACTTCTGCACAATTGCCAACGAACGCTCATTCGACTTATCCGCCTCTTTACGAAGCTCGTCCTCTGCCTGTTTCGCCGTCAGAGCCTCCTCCTCGGACACATACTGACACGCCTTGAAGCGATCCTCCAGAGCTTCATAAATCCCGGCTCGACGAGACATTCCGCGGTACTCACGTTCCACATCCAGCAGGCTGCTCTGCAATTCGAAGAACATCGGATCATCCCCGCAGACGTCCTTCAGAATCTGCCAATCCTCACCACGTAGCAGATTGTCATCATCCGCTGGAACGGGAAATTCTTTACCGGTCGCTTCGTGATAGATCCCGGGCACTGAGTCATCAAATTCATGCTTTTCAAACCGCCACAGCCGCCGAATCTCCTGCATCTCATCCATCGTGATCAGTTCGATACTGCGAAACTCCTCCGGCCCGATTTCACGAAGCTGAGTCTGCGTTTCAAGGACTCGCCGCAGCCAATACTCGCGAGCATCCTTTTTGTACGGCCCGCGAATGAAGCCATCGTGAAACAATTGGATGCGTCCATTCATTCTGCGGTAGTCGCGACGGGACTTTTCCTGCGAGAAATCCGCCAAATCATTTCGCAGATCCAGCAACGGCGTCATCCAGATTTTCTCGTCATCATTCTTGATCATCGCTTCCATCGAACGGTCTTTGTCCACGACCGTGCAAACCCAACAGCCAAAGCGACTGTTACCGCAGCTTGGCGTCGTCGTATCCACGACCAGCGGACACTCGCCATCGGTCGATGCTCCCTGATACATTCCCAGCAGCGACTTGTTCGTGTGACCCCACGGGTTCTTGACCTGCATCAGGAACAACCAGACATCATCATTCGTCCAGTCTTCGACGGGCGTATAAACCAGGGAATTGGGAAGGCTGGCATTCGGTGTCAGTCGGGCATCCTTTAGGACGTTTTCACGGCTCCAGTCTTCGTGACTCTGCATCGCTCCGCCACGACGCTGGCTTTCGGCCTTACGAGTCCCCAGCACCAGCATGGCCTCGCCGCTTTCCCGAACGACGTCACGAATGAACGTGTTGCTGGGGTTGATCTTCATGCGGCTGGTACACCAGCGAAACAATTTTCGAGGTGCCGGGTAGCCACGACCAATCAGATTCACCCAGAACGTATCCTTTACGTCCGGAGTCAGTCTGTGCGGAGTGATCGGCATCCGCTGTTCCTCCGCGGCCTGCCGCATTCTCGCATGCGACGCATCGACCCACGCCGCCACCACGGGCTGTTCCACCAGCGTATCCGTGCTGATCACATGCACCGGCTTGGAGCGTTTCTCCACCGGCAACTCCTTAAGAGCCAGCCAGACCAGCTGCAGGACCGCACTGGAATCCTTTCCGCCGCTGTAGCCAATCACCCACGGCACTTCGTCCCACTGATACAGACGCCGAATCTCTTCACACACCGCTTTCACGGTTTGAGCCAATCCGCGTTGTTTGAAGGCTGATTCCTGCATTGGGAATGGTCTGGACGCGTTGCTAAAAGAGTTGTTGCCTTTCCTCGGGGAAGTGATTTATAACTTCCCTGAGTCTGAATGCAAACCAAAGTGATTGGAGATCTCCATGTTGCCGCGCAGCTTGTTCGATGAACGGATGTCGCTCGTACCGTGCCCA